>NZ_JBHVYL010000003.1:13891-176549 GCF_042880955.1 Leifsonia sp. NPDC058292 | reverse complement strand
TCGGCTAGGCGAACCGTGGGGCCCCGACCCGCCGTCAGCGAGTGCGCGCTGACGGCGAGTCGGGACCCCTCGATGATTCGGCGGGGCGACGGATGCGCTACTCGACGAAGAGACCAGCGAGCGTCTTCTTACCCCGGCGCAGCACCGCCATGCGGCCGCCGAGCAGGCGGTCGCCCACGGCGAGCTCGCCGTCTTCCACCTTCTCGTTGTTCAGGTACACGCCGCCCTGGGCGATGGCGCGGCGCGCCTCGCCGAGGCTCGACGTGAGGCCGGTGTCGAGCAGCGACTGCGTGACCGTGGCGACGGGCGACGTCGTGGTGTTCGGCAGCTCGCGCAGTGCGGCCTCCAGGGTGACCGCATCCAGTTCGCTCAGGTCGCCCTGGCCGAAGAGCGCCTGCGCCGCGGCGATCGCCGCCTCGGTCGCCTCGACGCCGTGCACCAGGCTCGTCACCTCGTAGGCCAGGCGTCGCTGGGCCTCGCGCTTGAACGGCTCCTCGGCGACCGCCCGCTCGAGGCGCTCGATCTCGGCCCGGCTCAGGAACGTGAACACCTTGAGGCGCGCGATCACGTCGGCGTCGTCGGTGTTCAGCCAGAACTGGTAGATCGCGTACGGCGATGTGAGCGACGCGTCGAGCCAGATCGCGTTGCCCTCGCTCTTGCCGAACTTGGTGCCGTCGCTGTTGGTGATCAGCGGCGTGCCGATGGCGTGCACCGACTCGTGCTCGACGCGTCGGATGAGGTCGGTGCCGCTCGTCAGGTTGCCCCACTGGTCGCTTCCGCCGGTCTGCAGCACGCAGCCGTAGTCGCGGTAGAGCTCCAGGTAGTCCATGCCCTGCAGGGTCTGGTAGCTGAACTCGGTGTAGCTGATGCCCTCGTCGGAGTTGAGGCGAGCGCTCACCGCGTCTTTCTTGAGCATCGTTCCCACCCGGAAGTGCTTGCCGATGTCGCGGAGAAAATCGATGGCCGAGAGGGGCGCCGTCCAGTCGAGGTTGTTGACCAGTCGCACCGCGTTGTCGCCCTCGGTGCTGAGGAAGCGCGAGACCTGAGCCTGGAGGCGACCCACCCACTCCTGCACCGTCTCCTTGGTGTTCAGCGTGCGCTCGGCGCTCGGCCGCGGGTCGCCGATGAGGCCGGTCGATCCGCCGACGAGGCCGAGCGGCTTGTGACCGGCGAGCTGCAGGCGGCGCATGGTGAGCAGTTGCACCAGGTTGCCGAGGTGCAGGCTGGAGGCGGTGGGGTCGAAGCCGCAGTAATACGTGATCGACTCGCCCGCGAGGAGCTGTTTGAGCGCTGCTTCATCCGTCGAGACATGGATGAGCCCCCGCCACTTCAGCTCATCCCAGATGTCGTCGAACGACGGATCGTTGGTCTGTGCTTTGAGGGTTTCTGAGTCGGACACGGAATCAGGTTATCAGCGCAAGGCCTGCAGGCCTGATCCGTCGCACATCAGGCCAGTGTGCCTGATTGAGCTTGCATCAGGGAGTGGGCCCTGATACTGTATCCATCAGGACTGAGTACCTGATTCGAAAGGGGAACCTGTGTTCGTGATCACCGCCGACCAGGTGGGCAGCAGAAGCGGGCCCGATCTCGCCGCCGGCGCACTCGACGACCTCAACGAGCGCTACCGCGACCGGCTCGCCCTCCCGGTCGATCGCAACGCCGGCGACGAGATCCAGGCGCTCACCGCCGACCCGCGCACCGCCCTCGACCTCGTGCTCGACCTCACCCGCGAAGGAGTCTGGAGCGTCGGCCTCGGATGCGGTGGAGTCCGCACCCCGCTTCCCGACGAAACCCGCGAGGCGAGCGGGGAGGCGTTCATCGCCGCCCGCTCCGCCGTCACCCGCGCGAAACGGATGCCGACCCGGTTCGCGGCCGGAGCCGTCGTCGACGCGAGCGCGGCCGAAGACGCGGAGGCGGTTCTGAACCTGCTGCTCACCATCCGCGAAAGCCGCTCGCCCGCCGGCTGGGAGCTCTTCGACCTCGTCTCCTCCGGGCTCACCCAGGCAGAGGCGGGAAAGCTGCTCGGCATCACTCCGCAGTCGGCGAGCGACCGCGCCCGCGCCGGCGGTATCCGTATCGAACTGGCCTCGATCGGCGCCCTGACTAGGCTGTTGGCGAGCCTCGACGACGCCCAGCGAACGGAAACCGTATGATCCCGCACCTTCCCAGCATCTTCGCCGCGATCGGACCCGTCGTCGCCTGGAGCTTGGTGCTCATCCTCGCGATCGCCTCGCTGTGCTGCGTGCTCTTCGCGCTGCGCAACCCCAGACGCCCGCTGATCTACGTGGCCTCAGGCCTGCTCGCACTCGCCGTGATCATCGTCGCCATCCCCACGGTCGCCGCTCCCCCGCTGTTCTCGCTGCTCATCGGGATCGTCGCCGTCGCGCTCAGCATCGCCGGCGGCGGGCCGGCGTCGCAGCTCGTTCTTGCGCTGGCGTCGCGCAGCACCGTCGAGGGTGTCAACGGCGGAATCGTCGTCGCCGAGCGCACGACCCCCGCAGAAAGGGCGGAGGGCGAGCATCCGACGCGCGAGGTGCTGCGCGGCGGAACCACGATCGGCTTCCTCGAACGCCTCGCCACCACCGGATCGATCATCGCCGGTTTCCCCGAAGCAATCGCTGTTCTGGTCGCAGTCAAAGGCGTCGGTCGTTTCACCGAGCTCGACGCAGCGGAGGCTCGCGAGCGGTTCATCATCGGCACACTCGTCAGCCTCATCTGGGCCTGCGCCTGCGCGGCCCTGTTCCGCCTCGCCGCGGCCTGAAGCATCGCTCCGGCGTCAGTGCGACTTCGGGTGGCGCTTGTAGGGCGACACCGACGGATCACCCGGAAGCCAGAATCGCCATGGATAGTCGTCGCCTCCTCCTGCACCGGAGATGCCGGTTCGCGGACCGGCGGCATACGGCTGCTGGATGCGCGGGATCCGCAGTGAGAACGGCGGCTCGAACAGGTCGGAGCCGTTCTCGTCGAGCCGGATGCCCGCCGCGACCACGAGCCGGGCCGGTCCGCGCGCGAGATCCCGAGCGGCCACCGCGCGCGGGCCGCGCTCCGAGCCTCCCGACGCGGCCGAGATCGACCGCCTGGCCAGCGCGAGGTCGGCGCCGCCTACCACCTCGGCAGCCCTCAGCAGCACTCCCGACGGCTCTCCCTCGGGCGAGCACACGACGTTCGCGCACACGTGCATCCCGTAGGTGAAGTAGGCGTACAGATGGGCGGGCGGCCCGAACATCACCTCGTTGCGTTTGGTGCGGCCCCGAAAGGCGTGCGAGCCCGGGTCGACCCCGTTGCCGACATACGCCTCGACCTCGGTGAGCCGCAGCGCGACGGTTCCGTCCGGCGTCTCGTGGCGCAGCACACCGCCGAGGAGTCTCGGGGCGACGTCGAGCGACGACCCGGCGAAGAACTCCCGGTCGGGCTGGAAGAGCCCGTCGTCGTCGTTCGAGGCCACCACGTCAGAACATCCGGATGCCGCTGGCCACCGCAACGATCAGCCCGACCACGATGATGGCGACGGCCACCACGGCGATCGCCGGCACGATCCAGGGATACCTCGGCGGCTTCTTCTCCGGCCGCTCACGCCGATCGGGGGCCATCAGACCAGGTCCCTTCGTGCGCTCGGCAGCACCGAGGCGAGCGCTCGCACCCGCTCCGTGAGCGCCGCGAGCTGCTCGGCGACGCGAGCCGGCGCGGTTCCGCCGACGTTGTCCCTGCTCGCCACCGACCCTTCGATCGTCAGCACGGAGCGCACCTCGGGGGTGAGCAGCGGCGACACGGATGCGAGACCGGCGTCATCCACCTCGCTCAGCTCCAGTCCGCGCTCCTCCGCGAACTTCACCAGGCTCCCGGTGATCTCGTGCGCATCCCGGAAGGGCACGCGCTGCTTCACCAGCCACTCGGCCACGTCGGTGGCGAGCGAGAAGCCCTGGGGGGCGAGCTCCGCCATCCGGTCGGTGTGGAAGTGCATGGTCGCCACCATGCCGGTGAACGCGGGCAGCAAGACCTCGAGCGTGGTGACCGAGTCGAAGACGGGCTCCTTGTCTTCCTGCAGGTCGCGGTTGTACGCGAGCGGAAGGCCCTTGAGCGTCGCCAGCAGACCGGTCGCGTTGCCGATGAGACGGCCCGCCTTGCCCCGGGTCAGTTCGGCGATGTCGGGGTTCTTCTTCTGGGGCATGATCGACGAGCCGGTCGAGTAGGAGTCGTCGAGCGTGACGAACCCGAACTCGCGGGTGTTCCAGAGGATGATCTCCTCGGCGAACCGGGAGAGGTCGACGCCGATCTGCGCCGCGATGTAGGCGAATTCGGCCACCACATCCCGCGCCGCCGTGCCGTCGATCGAGTTCTCCGAACTGCTCGCGAATCCCAGGTCACGGGCGACGAGCAGCGGGTCGAGGCCGAGCGTCGAGCCGGCCAGCGCACCCGAGCCGTACGGGGAGACGTTCGCCCGCTTGTCCCAGTCGGCGAGACGCTCCAGGTCGCGCACGAGCGGCCAGCAGTGGGCGAGCAGATGGTGGGCGAGCAGCACCGGCTGCGCGTGCTGGAGGTGGGTGCGACCAGGCAGGATGGCGGCGGGATGCGCGTCGGCCTGCGCCGCGATCGCATCGACGAGCGCGATGATCTTCTCCGCGATCGCGCCGGCGTGGTCTCGCAGATAGAGGCGCACGAGCGTCGCGATCTGGTCGTTGCGGCTGCGCCCTGCACGCAGCTTGCCACCCAGCTCTCCCCCGGCCCGCTCGATGAGACCTCGCTCCAGCGCCGAGTGAACGTCTTCGTCGGTCTCGAGAGCGGCGAACGAGCCGGACGCGACATCGGCGTCGAGCTTGTCCAGCGCCGCGAGCATCCCGGCGAGCTCGGCGTCGTCGAGGTAGCCCGCGGCGGCGAGCGCCCGGGCGTGGGCCCGCGAACCGGCGATGTCGTAGGCGGCGAGCTGCCAGTCGAAGTGCGTCGACTTGCTCAGGGCGGCGAGCTCGGGCGACGGTCCGCCGGCGAACCGGCCACCCCAGAGGGCGCCCGCCTCGCTGGCGCGGTTACCGGTCGTGCGGTCGTCGTCGTGGGTGTCGGCCATCCGTCACGCCTCCTGCTGGTCGCTGTGGTCGCTGCTGCTGCTCGCGCCGCTGCGCTCGAGGAGCCACACGAGCAGCGCCTTCTGGGCGTGCAGGCGGTTCTCAGCCTCGTCCCAGATCACGCTCTGCGGGCCGTCGATCACGTCGGCCGTCACCTCGTAGCCGCGGTCGGCGGGCAGGCAGTGCATGAAGAGGGCGTCGGGCTTCGCGAGCGCCATGAGATCGGAGTCGACGCGGTAGCCGCCGAACACCGCGATGCGCTCCGCCTTCTCGTCCTCTTTGCCCATCGACACCCAGGTGTCGGTGATCATCACGTCGGAACCGGCCGCAGCATCGTTCGGGTCGGTGTAGACGGTCACCGAGCCGCCGGTGGTCTGCGCGATGCGGTCGGCGTCGGCGATCACGGCGGCAGACGGCGAATAGTCGGCCGGGGATGCGATGCGAACGTGCATGCCCGCGGTCACACCGCCCAGCACGTACGACTGGCCCATGTTGCTCGCGCCGTCGCCGAAGAACGTCATCGTGAGCCCGGACAGCTCGCCGCGCTTCTCCTTGATGGTGAGCAGGTCGGCGAGGATCTGGCAGGGGTGGAAGTCGTCGGAGAGCGCGTTGACGACGGGCACGGTCGTGCCGGCGGCCATCTGCTCCAGGCCCGACTGCGCATACGTGCGCCACACGATCGCCGACACCATGCGCTCCAGCACCCGCGCCGTGTCCGACGGGGTCTCCTTGCCGCCGAGCTGGCTGTTGGCCGTGGAGATGATGAGCGGGCTGCCGCCGAGGTCGGCGATGCCGACAGCGAAGGAGACCCGGGTGCGCGTCGATGACTTGTCGAAGATCACCGCGACGGTCTGCGGACCGGCGAGCGGTTTCGTGCCGAAGCGGTCGCTCTTGAGCCGCTCGGCGAGCTCGAGGATCTCCGACTGCTCGGCAGGGCTGATGTCGTCGTCGCGCAGAAAGTGTCTGGTCATGTGTTCTTTTCCGGTTGTGTGGTCGATGGAGGGCGCGTCAGCGCGGAACGGCGACATCCGCCAGGGCTCGCCCGAACTTCTCGCGGAACTCCGCGAGTTCGCGATCGCCGACGATGAGCGGCGGCGCCAGACGGATGCTCGACTCGTTGGGAGCGTTGATGATCAGGCCGTTCGCGAGAGCCGCATCCGACAACCGGTGCCCCTCTCCGTCGGTGAGCCCGATGCCGATGAGCAGCCCGGAGCCGCGGATCGCGCCGATCAGCGGTGAGTCGAAGTCCCGGATGATCGCCCTCAGTTCCTCGCCGCGCCGGGCCGCGTTCTCCACCAGCCCTGAACTCTCGATCTCGCCGAGCACCGCGTTGGCGGCGGCGGTGGCCAGCGGGTTGCCGCCGAACGTCGAGCCGTGCTGCCCTCGGGTGAACAGTTCGGACGCCCAGCCGTAGGTCACCAGCGCACCGATCGGAACGCCGCCGGCCATGCCCTTGGCGATCGTGATCGCATCCGGAACGATGCCGGCGTGCTCGTAGGCGAACCAGCGCCCGGTGCGGCCGACGCCCGTCTGGATCTCGTCGATGATCAGCAGGGCGCCGTGCTGCTCCGTGAGCTCGCGGGCGCGGCGCAGAAAACCGTCGGGCAGGTCGAGCACGCCGGCCTCACCCTTGATCGGCTCGATGAAGAGCGCGGCGACGCGATCGTCGATGGCCGCCTCGAGGGCGGCGATCGTCGACTCGATGTGCTCCACGCCCGACGGCAGCGGCTCGAAAGCCTCGCGCATCGGCGGCTTGCCGGTGAGCGCGAGGGAGCCCATCGTGCGGCCGTGGAACGCGTTGTTGAGCGCGAGCACGCGCTTGCGACGGCCGTCGCCCCGGTTGAGCCTGGCGAGCTTGAACGCCGCCTCGTTCGCTTCCGCCCCCGAGTTGCAGAAGTACACGCGGCCGGAGTCCCCGGCGCCCGTGAGGCGGGCCAGCCGTTCGGCGAGCTCCAGCTGCGGCGGGGTGGCGAAGTAGTTGGAGACGTGCGCGAGCGTGGCGATCTGCTTGCTCACCGCATCCACGAGCACCGGATGCGCGTGACCGAGCGAGTTCACGGCGATGCCGGCGAGAAAGTCCAAGTACTCCTTGCCGTCGACATCCCACACGCGGCACCCTTCGCCGCGCGCGAGCATGAGCTGGGGCGTGGCCAGGGTGCGCATCATCCTGCGGCCGAACCTGTCCATCCAGCCGCTCGCTTCGGTCTCCGTCGTCGTCTGCTGCGGGGTGCTCACGAGGGCACCACCTCCGTTCCGATACCGCTTTGCGTGAACACTTCGAGCAGGATCGAGTGCTCGACGCGTCCGTCGATGATCGCCGCTTTCGCCACTCCGCCGTCGACGGCGTCGAGGCACGCCGCCATCTTGGGGATCATGCCCGACTCCAGCGATGGCAGCAGGGCGCGAAGCTCGTCGGTGCCGATCTTGGAGACGAGCGAGTCGCGGTCGGGCCAGTCGCTGTAGAGCCCGGCGACGTCGGTGAGGATGACCAGCTTCGCGGCTCCGAGGGCGATGGCCAGGGCTGCCGCCGCGGCGTCCGCGTTGATGTTGAGCGAGTGGCCGGGATCGTCGATGTCGGGCGCGATCGAGGAGACGACGGGGATGCGGCCCGAGGCGATCTGGGCGTGCACCGCCTCAGGGTCGACGCCGACCACGTCGCCCACCAGGCCGAGGTCGACCTCCTCGCCGTCGACGACCGCCCCGCGCTTGCGACCGCGGAAGAGGCCGGCATCCTCACCGGAGATGGCGGCGGCGAGCGGGCCGTGCTGGTTGATCTTGCCGACGAGGTCGCGGCTGATCTGGCCGGTGAGCACCATGCGCACCACATCCATCGCCTCGGGCGTGGTGACGCGATACCCGCCGCGGAACTCGGACTCGATGCCGAGCCGGTCGAGCATCGCGGAGATCTGCGGGCCGCCCCCGTGCACGACGACGGGGTGGATGCCTGCGTAGCGCAGGTAGACCATGTCTTCGGCGAACGCACGCTGCAGCTCTTCGCTGACCATCGCGTTTCCGCCGAACTTGACCACGATGATCTGCTCGTGGAACCGTTTCAGCCACGGCAGCGACTCGATGAGGGTCGCGGCCTTCACCGCGGCGAGCTCGTGCTCGGTGGCCGCTTCCTGATCGTTCTCGACGTCGGCCATCAGCTGGAGTACGCGCTGTTCTCGTGCACGTAGTCGTGCGTGAGGTCGTTGGTCAGGATGGTCGCCGTCTGGTCGCCGGCGTGCAGATCGATCAGAACGTGCACCGCCCGCGGCGCGAGGTCGACCAGGTCGCGCGGCTGGTCGGGCTCGCCCGCGGTGCACACCTGCACACCGTTGATCGCCACGTCGATGCCGTACGGGTCGAAGACGGCGTCGGTGGTGCCGACGGCCGCGAGCACCCGCCCCCAGTTCGGGTCGTTGCCGAAGATGGCCGCCTTGAAGAGGTTGCTGCGCGAGACGGCCCGCCCGACGACCACGGCCTCGTCTTCGGTGAACGCGTTCACGACCTCGATGGCGATGTCGTGGGATGCGCCCTCCGCGTCGGCCTGCAACTGCTCGGCCAGGCTCCGGCAGACCGCGGTGAGCGCCGCGGTGAACTCGTCGAGGTCGGCGACCACTCCGCTGGTGCCGGAGGCGAGCAGCGAGACGGTGTCGTTCGTGGACATGCAGCCGTCGGAGTCGAGCCGGTCGAAGGTGACGCGGGTCGCGCGGCGCAGGGCCGTGTCGAGCTGCTCCGAGTCGAGCACCGCGTCGGTGGTGATGACGACGAGCATGGTCGCGAGCCCCGGGGCGAGCATCCCGGCGCCCTTCGCCATGCCGCCCACCGTCCAGCCCGCGGGCGAGACGTGCGCGGCCTGCTTGGCGCGGGTGTCGGTGGTCATGATGGCCTCTGCCGCTGCCAGCCCTGCGTCGTCGGAGCCCGCGTCGCCGCTCGCGATGGCGGCCGCCGCATCCCTGACGCCGGCGGTCAGCTTGCCGAGATCGAGCTGGTCGCCGATGAGACCGGTCGAGCAGACGATGACGTCACCCGCGCTCACTCCGAGCCGCTCGGCGACGGCCTCGGCGGTGGCGTGCGTGGTCTGGAAGCCCTGGGAGCCTGTGTAACAGTTCGCCCCGCCCGAGTTCAGCACGATCGCGGAGACCACGCCGTCAGACATCACCTGCTCGCTCCACAGCACCGGGTTCGCCTTGCACCTGTTCGTGGTGAAGACGGTCGCGGCGGCGGTGAGCGGCCCCAGGTTCTGCACGATCGCCAGATCGCGTTTCCCCGTCGACTTGAGGCCGGCGGCGACGCCCGCGGCGGCGAATCCGGATGCTGCGGTCACACTCACGGGGCCACTCCATTCACGTTCAGTCCCGCCGTCTCGGCAAGGCCGAGGGCGATGTTGGCCGACTGGATGGCCGCTCCGGCCGTTCCCTTGTACAAGTTGTCGAGGGCGAGCACCGTGATCACGCGACCCGTCGCCGCGTCGAGCGCGAGACCGATCAGCGCGGTGTTCGCACCGAGCACATCCGCAGTGCGCGGCACCTGGCCGGCCGGGAGCACCTGCACGAACGGTTCGCCCGCGTATGCGCTCTCCCACGCGGCCTGCAGCTGCTCGACCGTGACGCCGGGCTTCACCCTGGCCGTCGTGGTGGCGAGAATTCCCCGCGACATCGGCACGAGCACCGGGGTGAACGACACGGTCGGCGAGGCGGCACCCGCTTTGCGCAGATTCTGCTGGATCTCCGGGATGTGCCGGTGCGTTCCACCGACCGCATACGGATTCGCCGAGCCGATGATCTCGCTCGCGAGATACATCGTCTTGAGACTCTTGCCGGCGCCCGAAGGACCGACGGCCAGCACGGCGACGACGTCGTTCTCGTCGACCAGGCCGGCGGCGATGCCCGGGGCGATGGCCAGCGAGACCGCGCTGGCGTTGCATCCGGGGGCCGCGATGCGCTTGGCGCCGACGAGGTTCGCGCGCTGCTTGCCGTCGCCGACCTGCAACTCGGGAACACCGTAGGCCCAGTGCCCGAAGTACTCGCCACCGTAGAAGGCTCCCCAGGCGTCTTCGCTCTCCAGCCGGTGATCGGCGCCGCAGTCGACGACCAGCACGTCGTCGGGCAGCTGTGCCGCGATCTCCCCCGACTTGCCGTGAGGCAGCGCGAGGAAGACCACGTCGTGGCCGGCCAGGTTCTCGGCGCTCGTCTCGACGAGTGTGAGGTGGGCGAGCGAGCGGAGGTGCGGTTGGTGGGCGATGAGCGGCTGCCCCGCGTTCTGGTGCGCGGTGACGGTGCGAATGTCGAAATCGGGGTGACCCGCGAGAATTCTGAGGAGCTCTCCGCCGGCGTAACCGGAGGCTCCGGCGACGGCTACCGAGAAAGTCATGCTTCTACCTTATTGAGTGGACGACAGGGGGCCGGAGACGGCGGCACCCACGTCGCCCTCGAAAGGGTCGCGCCAGCGCCGCCTAGATTCGGCGGTCGCGCAGGCGTCGGCGCAGGGCGCGGGCGGCGGAGACCGTGCGCGTGTCCTGGAAGCACCGAGCGAAAAGCATGCGGCAAGCGTAGCGGGTCGGCGGGGCGAGGCGCGAATCGGCCGTCGGAGATCTCGCCCGACGCGCCGGCGGGATGTCCGGCGTGACGGAGATCGCGGCCGCAAGGCGCGGGATCTCCGTCACGCTGGACGACTCGGCGCGGCTACTCGCGGATGTGCGCTCCGAAACGCTCCTCCGCGCGAGCCGCCCCGGCGAGCTTGGCCTCGCTGGCCTCCGCCGCGGTGAGCGTGCGGTCGGCGGCACGGAAGCGCAGCGCGTAGGTGAGGCTCTTGCTGCCGTCGGGCAGGCCGGTTCCGCGGTAGTCGTCGACCAGGCGGATGTGCTCCAGCAGATCGCCGGCGCCCTCCGCGACAGCGCGCTCCACGTCCCCGGCGGGCACCGTCTCGGCCACCACGAGCGACAAATCCTGCGTCGCCGCAGGGTAGCCCGCGATCACGCCGGCGACGATGTCGGCCGGGGCGACCGCCACGAGCGCGTCGAGGTCGAGCTCGAACACACCCACGACGCGCGGCAGGTCGAACTCCTCGGCCAGTGCGGGAAGCAGTTCGCCTGCATAGCCGACGGCGACGCCGGTTCCGTCTTCACCGCGCGCGATCAACTGCGCTGTGCGCCCGGGGTGCATCGCCTGGTGGGAGCTCTGCACCGGCTCGACGGCGACGCCGACAGCGGCCGCCGTCTGGGCGACCATCGTGAGCGCGTCGGCGAGGCCGGCCGCGACGGCGGCCTGACCGGGCTGCTTGGGGATCGGATGCCCGATCGCGAGACCAGCCAGGTAGCGCGGCTGCGGCGGAATGCCCGCGTTGAGCGAAGCGAGCACCTCGTCGCTCGGCAGGGCGGCTCCGGCGGGCAGGCTGCGGCTGCCGAACCCGGCGCCCGCGACCGGGCGGAAGACAACACCCGACTCGTAGATCGTCAGGTCGACGAGCCCGCGTGCGAGGTTGCGCTTGGCCACGTCGACGAGCCCAGGCAGAAGGGAGGTGCGCAGGTACGGCGCCGTCGCATCCAGCGCGTTGGCGATCTTGACCGCCGGCACAGATCCGGCCTCGGCCGAACCGAACGTGTCGTTCGCGGCTTCGCTCACGAACGGGAACGAGAGAACCTCGGTCGCGCCGTTGTCGGCGAGCATCTGCACCACGGCGCGGCGCAGCTTCTGCTCCCGGCTGAGCCCCCGGCCCGGGGGCGCGACGGGCAGCTCGGAGGGGATGCGGTCGTACCCGACGATGCGCGCCACCTCCTCCGCCAGGTCGGACTTGTCTCGCAGATCAGGGCGCCAGGTCGGGGGCACGACGAGCAGCGTGTCACCGTTGTCGGTCACCGTGCCGCCGATCTCCGCGAGCGCGCCGAGCACCTCGTCGGGCGTGAACTCCACGCCGACCAGCGAGCCGATGTAGGTCTTGGGCAGACGGATGGTCTCGGGAGCGTCCGCCGCGTCGAGCAGCGAGCCCAGGGCATCCGCGTGGCCGCCGGCGAGTTGCTCGAGCAACTGCACGACGCGTGCCGCCGCGGCGACCGCGACGCGAGGGTCGACGCCGCGCTCGAACCGCTTGGACGCCTCGCTCGGCAGCTTGTGCCGGCGCGCGGTGCGCGCGATCGACACGGGATCGAAGTTCGCGGCCTCCACGAGCACGTTGCGGGTGTCGGCGCCGATCTCGGTCGAGGCACCGCCCATGACCCCGGCCAGACCGATCGCACCGGAGTCGTCGGTGATGAGCAGGTCTTCGGGATCGAGCGCCCGCGTCTGGTCGTCGAGCGTGACCAGCTTCTCGCCGGGGTGAGCGCGGCGCACGACGATGCCGCCGTGCAGCTTGTCGAGGTCGTAGCCGTGGATCGGCTGGCCGAGCTCGAGCATCACGTAGTTGGTGACGTCGACGATGAGCGAGATCGAACGGATGCCCGCGAGCTTCAGCCGCGCGATCATCCAGGCCGGCGTCGGTCGCGTTCCGTCCACGTCGCGAACGACGCGCGTCACGAAGACGTTCGCGCCGACACGGCCGCGGATGGGAGCGCGATCGTCGACGACGACGCTGAACCCTGCTGCGTGGGCGCCGTCGACGACCAGACCGGCGGCGTCGGCGGGGTCGCGGAACGCCGCTCCCGTCGCGTGCGAGTACTCGCGGGCGATGCCGCGGATCGAGAACGCGTAGCCGCGATCGGGGGTGACGTTGACCTCGACGGCCGTGTCGTCCAGGCCGAGCAGCGAGATCGCGTCGCTGCCGACCTCAGGGTCGAGACCGAGCGTCGTGAGGCGCAGGATGCCGTCGTGCTCGTCGCCGAGGCCGAGCTCGCGCGCCGACGCGATCATGCCGTCGGAGACGTGCCCGTACGTCTTGCGTGCGGCGATCGGGAACGGACCAGGCAGCACCGAACCCGGCAGGGTCACCACGACCTTGTCGCCCGGGAAGAAGTTCGAGGCGCCGCAGACGATGCCGTGCACGGACTCGCCGCCGTCGGCCGCCGTCTCGCCCTCGGGTGCGACGCGCACCTGGCACCAGCGGATGGTCTTGCCGTTCGACTGCGGCTCCTCGACGAAGTCGAGCACCTGGCCGACCACCACCGGGCCCGAGATCTCGAACGTGTGCACGTCCTCCTCTTCGAGACCGACCGAGACGAGCGCGGCGTGCACATCCTCCGCCGTGGTTCCGGGCTCGAGGTCGACGTATTCGCCGAGCCAGCTGAGTGGGACGCGCATCAGACCACCATTCCGAACTGCTGGGAGAAGCGCACATCGCCTTCGGCCATGTCGCGCATGTCTTTGACGTCGTTGCGGAACATCAGCGCCCGCTCGACGCCCATGCCGAACGCGAAGCCGGAGTAGACATCGGGGTCGATGCCCGCCGAGCGCAGCACGTTCGGGTTCACCATGCCGCACCCGCCCCACTCGATCCAGCGGGCTCCGCCCTTGAAGGTCGGGTGCCACAGGTCGAGTTCGGCGCTCGGCTCGGTGAACGGGAAGTAGTTGGGGCGCAGACGCACCTTGGCGTCGTCGCCGAAGAGGGTCTTCACGAAGTGGTCGAGCGTTCCCCGCAGGTGCGCCATCGTCAGGCCCTTGTCGACCGCGATGCCCTCCGTCTGGTGGAAGACGGGCAGGTGGGTCGCGTCGAACTCGTCGGTGCGGAACACCCGCCCCGGTGCGATGCGGTAGACCGGCAGCTCGTTGCCGAGCAGCGCCCGCAACTGCACGGGTGAGGTGTGCGTGCGCATCACCAGGTGCGCATCCGTCGGCTCGACGAAGAAGGTGTCCTGCATGGCGCGAGCGGGGTGGTCCTCGTCGAAGTTGAGCGCGTCGAAGTTGTACCACTCGCTTTCCAGCTCCGGCCCCTCCGCGACCTCCCAGCCCATGCCGACGAACGCGTCGGCGATTCGCTCCTGCAGGAGTGACAGCGGGTGGCGCGCGCCCGGCGTCCAGCGCGTCGGCACGGCGGTGACGTCGACGGTCTCGGCCGCGAGCTGCGCTGCCGTCTCTGCGGCCTCTATCTCGGCCTCTTTGGCCGCGAACGCCTGATTCACGCGGCCCCGCGCCTGGCCGACGAGCTTGCCGGCGGCGGCCTTCTGGTCGTTCGGCAGCGAACGCAGGCTGGCGTTCAGTCGGGCGAGCGGGGAGCCATCGGCCGTGTGCTCGCCGCGCACGACCTTGAGCGCCGCTGAGTCGGCGGCAGCGTCGATGGCCGCGAGCGCGGCTGCGACGGCGGACTCGACCGTGGCTTCGGAGATTTCGGTGGGATCAGACACGGAACCCAAGTTTAGTGGGCCGCCCGGATGCCCGCCTGCGCCCCGATCAGTCGAACAGCGCGCTCGATCGTTGCGCGAAAGCCGACTCGTAGAGGCAGACGGATGCTGCGGTCGCGAGGTTCATCGACTCCGCCCGGCCGTAGATGGGCACGGTGACGACGCGGTCGACGAGGTGGAGCAGTTCGTCGGCCAGCCCGCGGGCCTCGTTGCCGAACACCCACGCGGTGGGCCGCGCGAGCTGCCCGTCGGTGCGGGCGGCGAGCAGGTCTTCGCCCTTGATGTCGGCGGCGAGCACCTGCAGGCCCGCGCCGTGCGCCCGTTCGACGACGTCATCCAGGCTGGCGCCGACAGCGACCGGCACGTGGAAGAGGGAGCCGGTGGTGGAGCGCACGACCTTGGGGTTGTAGAGGTCGACGGTTCGGCCGGTCAGCACCACCGCATCCGCACCCGCTGAGTCGGCGGCACGGATGATCGTGCCGGCATTGCCGGGGTCGCGCACCTCTTCGAGAACGGCGACGAGGCGCGGCTCACCCGAGAAGATGTCGCGGATCGAGGTCGGGAACTGGCGGCAGACCGACACGAACCCCTGCGGGGTGACGGTGTCGGCCATCGCCTCCAGCACCTGCTCGGTGACGAACTCGACGTCGACGCCGGCCTCGACGGCCGTCTGCGCGATGTCGCTGTACCGCTCCAGGGCGGTCGGGGTGGCATAGAGCTCCACCACCAGTTCGGGTCGGAAGCTCAGCGCCTCGGCGACAGCCTGCGGCCCTTCCAAGAGAAAGAGCCCGGTCTCAGACCGGGCTCCTCTCTTCGCTAGTTTGGCCACGGCTCGAACGCGCGGTGAGCGCGGATTGTCAAGCATGGCACCAGCTTAGTGATGCAGGGAAAACTTACGCAGCGGCGTCAGCCTTCGGCGCCGACGTGTCGGCGGGAAGCGCCTTCTTGGCCGTCTCGACGAGAGCAGCGAAGGTGGCGGGCTCGTTCACGGCCAGCTCGGCGAGGATGCGGCGGTCGACCTCGACACCGGCGAGACCCAGACCCTGGATCAGGCGGTTGTAGGTGAGGCCGTTCGCGCGGCTCGCAGCGTTGATGCGCTGGATCCACAGGCGACGGAAGTCACCCTTGCGGGCACGACGGTCACGGTAGCTGTAGACCAGCGAGTGAGTGACCTGCTCCTTGGCCTTGCGGTAGAGACGCGACCGCTGACCGCGGTATCCCTCTGCACGCTCAAGGATGACCCGACGCTTCTTGTGGGCGTTGACCGCCCTTTTTACTCTTGCCATTTTCTCTTTGCTTCCTTAAAAAGTCGGGTCGGGCTTACTTGCCGAGCATCTTCTTGACGACCTTGGCGTCGACCGTCGGGACGACCTGGTCCTGGTTCAGCCGACGCTTGCGGTGGCTGGACTTGACCTCGAGGTGGTGGCGCATGCCCCCCTGCTGCTTCATGACCTTGCCGCTACCGGTGATCTTGAAGCGCTTCTTCGCCGACGAGTTGGTCTTCTGCTTGGGCATTACTTCTCCTCATTCGTCGCCTGGGTGGGCGAACTCTTCTCGGACTGCGCAGAGTCGTCTGCTGCAGCAACCGACTCCTCGGCGGGGGCGTGGGCCCGCGCCTTGGAGGCGGCACGTTGTGCGTTGGCCTCGGCCTTGGCCTCTGACTTGTTCTTCAGAGGGCCGATGACCATGACCATGTTTCGACCGTCGATGGTCGGCGTGGATTCCACCGAGCCGAACTCGGCGACATCTTCTGCGAAGCGCTGCAACAGGCGCACGCCCTGGTCGGGGCGCGACTGCTCGCGGCCGCGGAACAGGATCATGGCTTTGACCTTGTCGCCGGCTTTCAGGAAGCCTTCGGCGCGCTTGCGCTTGGTCTCGTAGTCGTGCTTGTCGATCTTGAGGCGGAAACGAACCTCTTTGAGAATCGTGTTCGCCTGGTTGCGCCGGGCTTCCTTCGCCTTCTGCGCAGCCTCGTACTTGAACTTGCCGTAGTCCATGATCTTCGCGACAGGCGGCTTGGAGTTGGGAGCAACCTCAACCAGATCCAGGTCTGCTTCCTGCGCGAGTCGGAGGGCGACCTCGATTTTGACGACGCCGACCTGCTCACCGCTGGGGCCGACGAGTCGAACTTCGGGGACGCGGATACGGTCATTGGTACGGGGATCGCTGATGCGTTTCTCCTCTGCTTAGCGATTTCTGCTTGCCTCGTTCCCGTCGGTCGACGGTCACGGCGAAAGAGGATTTTCCACGCACCAACACCGTTGAGCGATTTCTCGCACAACTGGTACCGCACCCTGTCTACCCTCGCGCTGGCGGCGCGACGGCGGAGTGCAACAACCCGGTAACCTAGTGAAGCGGTCAAGCGCGGGTGGGAGGAATCTCCACTTTCGTACCAGAACAGAAGTTCTGGAGCCAAACGATTCTAACAGAGGAATGCAGTGAGCGACACAACTCCCCTCGGAACCCCCGACGATGCCTTCGAGGAGGCCATCGGCTCTGAGCAATACGGTGACGAGGAGTACGGCGACGCAATGCGCGACATCGCCGAGGTTCCGGCGGTCGAGGTCATCACGACGACCGCCGTGCACCTGATGAGCGCCGCCGCGGTCAAATGCGGCCTGGCGGACAACCCGGAGACCCAGACCGACCTGGATGAGGCGCGCAAGCTGATCGACGCCCTCGCCGGCCTGGTGACGGCGAGCGCAGCCCACCTCGGCGACCAGCACGCCCGCAGCCTCCGCGACGGACTCCGCTCGCTTCAGCTCGCCTTCCGCGAGGCGTCGCCGTTCCCCGACGAGATCGGCAAAGGCCCCGGCGAGAAGTACACCGGCCCGGTCAACTAGACCGCGTCGACCCCCCGATTAGCCTGGGGGCATGAGCTTCACGCCTCCCCCGACGTTCACCACCCGACCGACACTCGAAGGCACCTTCGGGATGAGCGCGTCGACGCACTGGCTCGCCACCGCGAGCGCCCAGGCCGTGCTCGAGCGCGGTGGCAACGCGTTCGACGCGGCGACGGCGGGAGCGTTCGTGCTTCATGTCGTCGAGCCGCACCTGAACGGGCCCGGCGGCGATATGACGGCGGTGTTCGCCACCGCATCCGACCCGGAGCCGGTCGTGCTGTGCGGGCAAGGGCCGGCGCCGGCGGGTGCGACGCGCGAGCACTACCTCGCGGAGGGACTCGAACTGGTGCCGGGCTCCGGCGCTCTCGCTGCCGCGGTGCCGGGGGCGGTGGATGCGTGGCTCCTGCTGCTACGCGACCACGGAACGTGGGAGCTCGCCGACGTGCTCGACTTCGCGATCGGCTACGCCCGCGACGGGCATCCACTGCTCGAACGCGTGCGCGCGACCATCGCCACGGTCGAGCGCCTGTTCTCCGAGCACTGGACGAGCTCGGCCGAGCGGTGGCTGCCGAACGGCGAGCTTCCCGTGGCGGGCAGTGCCGTCACCAACCCTGCCTACGCGGCGGTGCTGGAGGGACTGATCGCGGCCGGTGCCGCAGCGGGCGATCGCCGAGCGAGGATCGACGCCGCGCGCACCGAGTGGAAGACCGGCTTCGTCGCCACCGAGGCGGCGGCTTTCCTGTCGACCCCGCATCGGCACTCCTCGGGGACGGATCACGCCGGCGTGATCACGGTGTGGGACTTCGCAGCGTTCGACGCGACGTACGAGAAGGCGACGACTCTCGAGTTCCGCGGCCACACGATCGCCAAGACCGGCGCCTGGGGTCAGGGCCCTGCCCTGCTGCAGACCCTCGCCATCCTCGACGGCTTCGATGACGAGCGGCTCGACCCGTCGACATCGCTCGGCGCCCACACCGTCCTCGAGGCGCAGAAACTCGCCTACGCCGACCGCGAGGCCTACTACGGCGATGCGGATGCGCCCCTCGATGTGCTGCTCTCGGCCGAGTACGCGGCGGGGAGACGCGCCCTCATCGCCGACACGGCTTCAGCTGAGTTCCGTCCCGGAACGGTGCCGGGGGTCGAGCCTTTCGTGCCGCCGCTGCGCACCCATTACAGCCCGCCGTCGGCAGGTGCCGAAGTCGCCGTCGACAGCTCGGGGGTGGGCGAGCCGACCGTGCTGCCGACCGGCGAGACCCGCGGCGACACCTGTCACATCGACGTCGTCGACCGCTGGGGGAACATCGTCTCCGCCACCCCGTCGGGCGGGTGGCTGCAGAGCTCGCCGACCATCCCGGCGCTCGGGTTCTGCCTCGGCACGCGACTGCAGATGACCTGGCTGGAAGACGGCGCCCCGTCGACCTTGCGTCCCGGGAGACGGCCGCGCACCACCCTGACGCCGACCCTCGTGCTGAAGGACGGGCATCCGGTGACCGCGCTCGGCTCGCCCGGCGGCGACCAGCAGGACCAGTGGCAGCTGCTCTACCTGCTGCGCACGATCGTCGGCGGGTACAGCCCGCAGCAGGCGATCGACGCTCCGGCGCTGCACACGACCTCCATGCCGGGGTCGTTCTGGCCGCGCACCTGGGAGCCGGCGGGAGCCGTGGTCGAGAACCGCCTGGGCGATACCGTGATCGCCGAGCTGGAGAGCCGCGGACACGTGGTCACCCGCGCGGGCGACTGGGCCCTCGGCCGACTCTCCTCGGTCGGCCGCGATCGCGAGCGCGGCGTTCTCACCGCTGCGGCGAATCCGCGCGGCGCCCAGGGCTATGCAGCGGGTCGCTAGAGCGTGTCGACGGCCGCGCGCACAGCATCCACCGTTCTGCGCACCTCGTCGTGGTCGGTGAGCCAGTTGCTCACCGAGAACCGCAGCACCGCCCGATCCCGCCAGCGCGACGGCGAGGCGAACACCCCGCCCGCGTCGTCGAGCGCCGCCGCCACCGCCCGCGTGCGATCGTCGTCGCCGAACGACACGCACACCTGGGTGTACACGACGTCGTTCAGGATGCTCACCCCCGGCACCGCCCGGAGTCCGTCGGCGAGCTCGCGGGCCGCATCCGCCAGACCCTGCACCAGATCGGCGACGCCCTCGCTGCCGAGCCGCGCGAGTGCCGCCCACACCGGAACACCGCGAGCACGCCGCGACAGCTCCGGCACCCGGTCGCTCGGATCGGAGACGTCGGTCGAGGAAGGAAGGTAGGCGGCCACCTGCGAGAACGACGCGTGCAAGGCCGCGCCGTCGGCGACGATGGCGATGCCCGAGTCGTACGGCACGTTGAGCGTCTTGTGAGCGTCGGTGCCCCACGAGTCGGCGCCGGCCAGCCCCGCGGTCAGAGACGACAGCCCCGGAGCCGCCGCTGCCCACAAGCCGAACGCACCGTCGACGTGCACCCACGCGCCCGCCTGGTGAGCGATCTCGATGGCGGCGGCCAGATCGTCGAAGGCGCCGGAGTGCACGTTCCCGGCCTGCAGCGCGACGATCGTGGGTGCCGAGTCCGCGGCGAGCGCGGCGCGGAGCGGGTCGAGACACATCCGGCCCTGGTCGTCGCTGTCGACGCGAGTGGGCATCCCGAGACCTGCGTACCGGGCCGCCTCGTCCACCGAGACGTGCACCTCCGCCCCGGCGAGCACCCGCACGCGCGGTCCACCGGCGAGACCGTTCGCGCGCACATCCCACCCCGCATCGCGGAGCACTCGATCGCGGCCGGTCACGATTCCCACGAGGTTCGCCATGGTGGCGCCCGTGACGAATCCGACCTCCGCATCGGCCGGGAGACCGAGCAGTGCCAGCAGCCAGCTCGCGGCGAGTTCTTCGGCCGCGACGACGCCCGGGGTGACGCTTCGGATGACGGCGTTCTGGTCCCACGACGACACCAGCCAGTCGGCGCCGAGGGCGACAGGCTGCGCCCCGCCGATGACCCACCCGTAGAACCGGGGCGAGTGCATCCGCATCAGACCGGGCTCGACCGCATCCGCGAGTCGGTGCAGGACCTCGGGCGCTGTGGCGCCTCGGGCCGGCAGGTCGCGACCGAGGGCGTCCTTCACCCGGTCGATGCCGGCGGTCGGCGGGATGGGCGCGTCGCGCATCCCGCGCAGCCACCGGTCGGCGAGCGTTGAAGCAGTACCGAGCGCCTCATCGAAGGTGTCGGCGCGAGGGTCATCGTTCCGCTCGGCCACGCCTGGATTGTACGCTGACGGAGTGCACGCGGTCGAGGTTCGCTCAGTCGCGCTCGCGCTTCCGGAGGTCGAGGAGTACGAGCACGGCGGCTTCCCCGCGTTCCGCGTGCGGGACAGGCGGTTCGCCACCATGCTCGAAGAGCACACGGTGAACCTGATGCTCGGCGAGGCCGGCGTCCGCGAGGCGGCGGCGGCGTGGCCCCAGCACTGCTCCGAGCGCTGGTTCGCGGGCAGACTCGCCGCCGCTCGGGTCGACTTCTCCACGATCGACCCGCAACTCCTGCGAGAACTGGTGACGGATGCGTGGCTCGCGCGAGCGCCCGCATCCCTGCGTCACCAGGTGGGCGGATAGCGCAGCGACCAGCGGATGCGCCGCTCGAGCTGCGTCGCGAGCGAGAGCAGCGTGCGCTCCCCGCCCGGGCGTCCGATCAGCTGCACGCCCATCGGCAGGCCGTCGTCGGTCTGCCACACCGGCAGCACGATGGCGGGAAGGCCGGAGACGTTCAGCATCGAAGTGAACGGCGTGTAGAGCACCTGTTGCTCGAAGTTGCGTTCGCCGTCTTCCTGGTCGAACCAGCCCACAGGTCGCGGCGTGAGCGCGAGGGCAGGGGTCAGCACGGCGTCGAACGACGACAGCTGCGCGATCAGCGAGCGCTCGTAAGCGGTGAGCGTCGAGAGCGCCTCGCCGAGCTCGCGTGCTGACAGGGCGCGGCCTCGACGCACCAGCCACCGGGTGAGCGGTTCGAGCAGCTCCTCCGCCTTCCCCTCGGCCGGGATGCTCGCCGCGCCCGCCTGCCAGATCGTGCGGAACGCAGGCGCATAGGTGGGGTCGGGCGTCAGGGCGGTCTCTTCGATGCCGTGGCCGATCTCGGCGAAGGTCTCGATCGCGACGTCGAGGGCCGCGCGTGCCTCCAGCGAGACGCTGACGTCGTACGCGTCGTCCCAGGCCGACGTCGTCATCACGCCGAGCTGGAAGCGGCCCTCGCCGCGCACGGCGGTTCCGAGGAAGGGCCCATCGTCGTCGTAGGGCGCGCGCAGCGTGTAGTGGTGGTCGATCCGGCCGTCGCGTTTGGCGATCATCCCGTCGAGCAGCAGGGCGGCGTCGGTGGTCGTGCGGGCGAGAGGCCCCTGCACCACGAGCCCGCCCAGCGAGCCGATCCCGCTGCCGGCCGGAACGAGCCCGCGGGACGGCTTGAGCCCGACGAGCCCGCATGCCGCCGCGGGAATACGGATGGAGCCGCCACCGTCGGAACCGGGCGCGAACGGAAGCATCCCGCTCGCCACGGCGACGGCCGCGCCGCCGCTCGAGCCGCCGGCGCCGAGCCCGGGATTCCACGGGTTGCGGGCCGGAGGCGCGGCCAGCGACTCGGTGTAGGCGGGCAGACCGAACTCGGGGGCGTTCGTCTTGCCGAGGCTCACGGCGCCGGCCGCATCCATCGTCTCGACGATCTCGTCGGAGGTGTCGGGAAGGAACCCGGCGAAGAGGCGGGAGCCGAAGCCCGCGTGCACTCCCGCTCGCAGCCACAGATCCTTGTCGCCGCTCGGGAGGCCCCACAACGGCGCTGTGCGCGGCACCTCGCGCGTGACCCGGTCGGCGCGGGCCAGAGCCGCCTCCCGCGTCACGGTCACGAACGCACCGAGCTCCGGATTCAGAGTGTCGATGCGGTCGAGGTAGTGCTCGGTCAGTTCCCGGGGTGACACGCGACCGCTCTGCAATTCCTGCCAGAGGTCCAGGGCTGTCAGCTCATGAAGTTCGGCCATGGTTCGAGGCTAGCTCGTGCGCGGGCCACTACAGTGATCGCATGGAGCAGGAGCCGGTCGAACAGGTCGTCGCACGGCGCTCCATCGTGCGAGTGGTCGCCCGGTACGAGTCCAAGCACCCGAACTGGCTGGTGGAGCACGCCCTCACCGCCGGGTGGATCTGGGCCGCGGTCTGGGTGCTCATGCTCGTGCCCGCCGATCACTTCGACTGGCATCACTGGATCTACGTGCTGCTCGTGGTGCTGGCCGTGCTCCCCACCTTCGCGGCGACCGTGATCGTGCTGAGCCAGACGCCGCACTCGCACCTCCAGCGCAACGAGTCGGTGCTCGGCCACTTCTTCGGACGGTTCGCGGCCTACGTCTTCGCGTTCATCGCCTGGACGCTGTCCGTCGTGCTGAGCGCGACCGTCGCGGTGCAGCTGCAGAACGAGGGCGCCGACAACGAGGTGCAGACCCTCGGCGTCGGGCTCTCCTTCCTCGCCGAGATCATCCCGGTCGTCATCCTCTTCCTCTGGCTCGTGCTGATCTTCCGGTACGCGTGGTTCCTCTCCCGTCTCCGCGGCTGGCGCTCGCACCCGGCGCACACCCGGGTTCCGAGCGCCTTTCTGGCCCACGACCCTCGCACCCACCGGATGATCATCGGGCTCGCGCATCCCGCACTCCTCGCGGTCACCGGCACCCTCGCGGTCGTGATGGCGAGCGTGCTCTTCATCGACGACGTCACGATCAACCTCGTCTGACCCCCGGCCGCGCGCCGCCCGGCACGAATCCGTGCTTGACAATATCGTCGCGCCCTGGTTGGTTAGTTACATAAGTAACTAACCCATGAGGTTGGACCGACCCGAGGGAGGTGCGAATGATCGAAGAAGGAAAGCCGATCTTCGTGCAGATCGCCGATCAGATCGAGAACGACATCATTGACGGCGTCTATCCCCCTGAGACCCAGGTGCCGTCGACCAACGAGTTCGCGGCGTTCTACCGCATCAATCCCGCCACCGCAGGCAAAGGCGTCAACCGCCTGGTGGACGACGGGATTCTCTACAAGAAGAGAGGAATCGGCATGTTCGTAGCCGACGGCGCCAGGGAGCGCCTCATCGTCAAGCGGCGCGACGCGTTCCGCGAAGAGTACCTCCGGCCCCTGCTCGCCGAAGCGGCGAAACTCGGGATCGACCCCCAGCAATTGACCGAGATGATCAGCACAGAAGGAGTCAGCGCATGAGCAGCACCGCCACGCCGACGTCGATCGCGCCGGCCGTGCACGTCGAAGGGCTCACCAAGCGCTTCGGATCGTTCACCGCCATCGACGACGTCAGCTTCACCGTCAAACCGAACAAGATCTACGGACTGCTCGGCCGCAACGGCGCCGGCAAGACCACCATCATGCAACTGCTCACCGGGCAGGACTTCGCCACGAGCGGCGACATCCGCGTCTTCGGCGATCGGCCGGTGGAGAACGCCCGCGTGCTGCAGAACATCTGCTTCATCAAGGAGAGCCAGCGCTACCCCGACGACTTCCAGCCGAAGCACGTGTTCCGCAGCGCCCCCTGGTTCTTCGAGAACTGGGATGCGGAGCTCGCCGGGCAGCTCATCGACGACTTTCGCCTCCCCGTGAACCGCCGCATCAAGAAGCTGTCGCGCGGGCAGCTGTCGGCCGTCGGGGTCATCGTGGGGCTCGCATCCCGGGCGCCGCTGACATTCTTCGACGAGCCGTATCTCGGCCTTGACGCGGTGGCGCGCCAGATCTTCTACGACCGTCTGCTCGAGGACTACGCGGAGCATCCTCGAACCGTCATCCTCTCGACGCACCTGATCGATGAGGTCGCGAACCTGCTCGAGCACGTGCTCGTGATCGACCAGGGTCGCATCCTCATGGACGCAGACGCCGAAGAGATGCGCGGAGCCGCGACCACAGTCGTCGGCCAGCGCGGCGCCGTCGAGTCGTTCGTCGCCGATCACGAGGTGCTCCACCGCGAAGGGATCGGCGGCCTCGCCTCGGTCACCGTCGCCGCCCTCAGCCAGACCCAACGGGCAGAGGCCGCAGCCGCAGGGCTCGAGCTCTCCCCCGTCTCCCTCCAGCAACTCATCGTCCGCAAGACCAACGTCAAGGCGACAGAATTCGAGCAGAGCGCATGACCGCCATCGCCCCGGAGGCAGCGAACCTCCGCACCACCCCCGCATCCGCCCACCGCATCTGGCGCGTGGTAAGACTGAACCTCGTCAACAAATGGACGACCATCTGGGTTCCCGTCATGATCATGGGATTCATCTGGCTGGTGAACTGGCTGATCTGGTGGATCATCTGGGGCGCAACGCCGCCTGCAGCGCGCGCTCACGCGATGGACGGAACCCAGTGGAGCGGCGGAGGCTTCTACGTCTTCGTCTACATGCTGGTGGTCGGCATCCAGGTGATCAGCATGACGTTCCCCTTCGCGCTCGGCTACAGCGTGACGCGCCGGGACTTCTGGCTGGGTTCGTCGCTGACCTTCGCGATGCTGTCGGCCGGGTACGCGCTCGGGTTCACCATCCTCTCGTTCATCGAGGAGTGGACAAACGGATGGGGGCTCGGCGGCCACCTGTTCACCACGGTGTATTTCGGAGACGGCGGGTTCCTGCAGAGGTTCTTCATCGTGTTCGTATCGATGCTGTTCTTCTTCTTCACCGGAGCCGCCAGCGGAACCCTCTTCATGCGCTGGCGCGTCAACGGCCTGCTGATCACGGGCGCACTACTCGCACTGCTCGTCGTGGGCGTCGTCGCACTGATCACCTGGACCGGCAACTGGGGTGCGGTCGGCGACTGGTTCATGCGGATGGGCCCGCTCGGGGTGGTCGCCTGGCTTCTCGTGCCGACCGCGATCGCCGCCGTGTTCGGCTTCTTCGTGCTCCGCCGTTCGACGCCGAAGAGCTGACCGGCGACCGACCGACGGGCCGCGAGGGGTGCCTCGTTGCGGTCTCAGAACACGTGCAGCCCGCAACGACCCGCCCCTCGCTCAGAACTTCCTTGTGAAGGGAAGCGCCTTGCGCATCCGGATGAGCAGGAGCAGCGGGATCACCACATACGGTCCGTTGTAGAGCAGGAAGATCCCGGGATTCGGCGTGCGCTGCCCGACAGGGCCGAAGAACTCGACGCCGAAGATGGGGATCGCGGTGAGCGAGATGATCATGGTGGCGTAGATCACCGAGTAGAGCTGGATCCAGTTGAAGCCCTTCACCAGCGAGATGATCAGCAGCACGTAGAACCCGACGTACACGAACGCCGAGGTGCCGCTGATGAAGCGCAGCCAGAGCGGGTGGGACTGGTAGAGCGGGTCGAAGTTGGACGAGTACGTGTAGTTCCACTGCACCAGGATGTTCGGCGAGTCGGCGACCTGGTCGAGGCCGAGGCCCTCCACCGAGTCGCTGATGATGCACGTCACGATGAACAGCGAGAACACGCAGATGAAGAAGATGTCGACGGGGCGTTGGCGCAGAGGAACGTTCGCCGGCGTCGCGGGGGCGGCGGGGGCGACGGACGTGGGGTCGGGAGTCGCGGTGGTCACGCGAGAAACCTTAGTGACTGCTGGGCTGGATGCGCAGCAACGAACCGCCGCACCGCTCAGCCCTACCCTCCGAGATTCCCGAGCACCTGCTTGGCGAGCGCGATGAGCTGGTCCTTGGTGACCTCGCCGTCTGCGGAGCTCACCTGCAACCATCCGGCACGGTCCACGATGTTCAATTCGCCCTTCGGCGACCAGTACGCGTTCTCGCCCACTCCGGGCTGCGCGACGGCGTCGCTTCCCCGCAGATGCTCAAGATAGGTCGCCCCGCCGGGAAGCACGGAGACATTCACAGACGACCTGCCCGTGTCGGCGAGCCAGGTGCACCAGTAGCCACCGACCTGTCGGTCGGCATCCAGGAGTGACGTCGAGTATTCGCCGCCATCCGACTTGACCGGCCGTGGGTCGTCCATTCCGACAGCCTGCTCGAGCTGGGCCGCTGTCGCGAGCCCGTCGCAGCTCGACGCTCCTTTCAGCGCTGGCTGCTGTGGTTGCCAAAGACCCGCAGGGGCGTTGAGTGCCGCGACGACGGAATACGCCTGCTCGAGCAACTTCTCGGCGGTCTCCTGCGTCGGCCATCCCGAGCCGGCGGAGTTGCGCAGGTTTCCGACGAACCCGTACGCGCCAAGCAAGGCGTGGAAGCTGCAGAAACCGAAGTCGGGGCTGGGACAATACGTGTACGCGTCCGGTCCCACTGGCGACGGAGTGTCTGCTCCTCCGACTGCTTCCCCGGTGCGATAGTCCTCGAATCCCGTTCGAGAGGCGTCCGGTGCGACACCGAGCGATATTACCGTCGATCCGGCTGAGTCGATCGCTCCATTCGCCCACACGCATTGCAACACTCCGACGCGGGCATTGGCCCTGTCCGACGGGTACGGCCTGGGCGCGTACTCGGTTGGCTCGAGGTGCATCTTCGCGGCAGCGTCGATCACGGTCTGCGGAATCAGCTGGTCGCACGTGGCGTCGACCCGCACTGTCGGAGACGTCGGTGTCGGTGTCGGCGATGCGCTGTGCGCCCCAGTGGGCTGCGACGCCGGGGCGGAGGCGCCCCCGGCGCAGCCCGACAGCATCAGTCCCACTGCTAAGACTGTCGCCGTCACTGACGCCCACCGTCGAGGTGCCCTGTTCATATATTCCCCCCACAGCATGTAAAACGACCGATCGGTACGATCGCCACTGTAGCGCCGCGCAACGCGCCGGGGGCCGCCGAACCCGAATCGTTACTTGAGGGACTTCTGCAGCAGCACCGTTCCGAGCCAGCGGTCGAACTTGAAGCCGACCCTGCCCATCCGGCCGATCTCTGTGAATCCGAAGTTCTCATGCATCTTGATCGAGGCCTCTGCGCCCTTGTCGGCGATGACGGCGATCATCTCTTTGAGCCCTGCGGCCTTCGAGCGGTCGATCAGCTCCTGCATGAGCACGGGCCCGAGGCCCTTTCCGGTCGAGGCGGCCCCCAGGTAGATCGAGTTCTCGACGGTGAACCTGTATGCCCGCTTCTGCTTCCACGGGGACACCAGGGCGTAGCCGAGTATCTGACCGTTCGGCGAGACGGCGACGATGAACGGCATCCCGAGCTTCTTGAGGTAGCCGTACTTCGACTTCCACTCGCGCAGGGTCATCGCGTCTTCGTCGAACGTCACGGTGCTGTTGGCGACGTAGTGGTTGTAGATCTCGCGCACCCAGGGCAGATCGGCGGGCTCGGCCTCGCGGATGCGGTACTCGAACGGCGTCTCCGCAGGCTCGGGTTTGCGCAGGTGCGGGGGCAGCCGGCGGCGCGTCTGGTATTCCTCTTCAAGCACGATCACAAGCCTACGCTCCGCCTCGCGGCAGCGCGTTTCGGCGAGGTTAAACCCGGCCCTCCGCCAGCGGCTCGAGGGACCAGTCCACCGGCCGTTCCCCGATCTTCTGAAGCAGTTCGTTCGCCCGCGAGAACGGGCGGGAGCCGAAGAACCCGCGCGAAGCGGACAGCGGGCTCGGATGCGCGGACTCGATCACGGGAGTGCCGCCCAGCATTGGTTTCAGCGTCGCCGCGTCTCTGCCCCACAGTATGGCGACGAACGGTCGGTCGCGTGCGACGAGCGTGCGGATCGCATGCTCGGTCACCTGCTCCCAGCCCTTGCCGCGATGCGAGGCGGGTTCACCCGGACGCACGGTGAGCACGCGGTTGAGGAGCATGACGCCGTTGCGCGACCAGGCGCTCAGGTCTCCATGCGGCGGCGGCACCACGCCGAGGTCGTCTCGCACTTCGCGATAGATGTTCTGCAGGCTGCGCGGCAGCGGGCGTACATCCTTATTCACCGCGAACGAGAGGCCGATCGGATGCCCGGGCGTCGGGTAAGGATCCTGGCCGACGATGAGCACGCGCACGTCGGCCAGCGGCTCACGGAAGGCGCGCAGCACATCCGGCCCCGCGGGAAGGTACTGGTGACCGGTCGCGACCTCGCCTCGGAGGAAATCCCCCATGTCGGCCAGACGCACGGCGACCGGTTCGAGCGCGGCGGCCCAGCCCGGGTCCATCGACCCGTCGGCGGCGAGCTCGGCGAGAGACTTCGGCACGGCGCGGCTCTGCCGGTTACTCGCCAGCGGTGACGGGCGGCAGCGCCGACCAGGGGAACGTGATCCACCGGTCGGTCTTGCGCCACACGAAATCGGGTTCGAGCACCGTGCGCGGCTTGCTGTAAAGGCAC
The DNA here is from genome assembly GCF_042880955.1 of Leifsonia sp. NPDC058292. Taxonomy (NCBI): domain Bacteria; kingdom Bacillati; phylum Actinomycetota; class Actinomycetes; order Micrococcales; family Microbacteriaceae; genus Leifsonia; species Leifsonia sp. NPDC058292. Next base: position 148,181 of record NZ_JBHVYL010000003.1, on the reverse strand, counting down.
ACCGTGCGCACCTCGGCGCCGGACGCCTTGATGAGATCGACCACCATCGCCAGGGTTCGACCCGAGTCGGAGACGTCGTCGACGAGCAGCACCTTCTTCGCCGTGAGCGCCGACGCGTCGAGCATCGGAGGCAGCACGACCGGCTCGGGCAGCCGCGAGTCCACGCCGGTGTAGAACTCGACGTTGAGCGCCCCGCACGCCTTGATGCCGAGTGCGTAGGAGATCGCGCCGGCCAGCAGCAGGCCTCCGCGGGCGATCGCGACGACCAGGTCGGGCTGGAAGTCGGATTCGACGACCTCGCCGGCCAGATGACGGGAGGCTTCGCCGAACTCGAGCCAGCCGAGAACCTCCCTCTCGGTCTCCGCGAGAACGGTTGATCCTGAGTCGTCGAGTTCGCTGGCCATCCGTCTAGGGTACTGGGGCTACGGCGGTGTTAGCATCCACGAATGACGTCACAGAAGACGAGCGCGCCCGACGCTGCACCCCGATCTTCCCGCCGTGGCGCCGTGGCGCTCGGCGTCACCGCCGGGCTCATCGGCTGGCTCGCCTTCGTCGAGGTGACGAGCGGAATTCTGCAGGGATACTACGTTCCGCTGATCTCGGATGTCGTGAAGCACCTCGGTATCCACGACGCCGACTACAACTGGTTCGAGGCGGCCCAGCTGCTGCTGTCGGCCCTGGTCGTGCCCGTGCTCGCGAAGCTGGGCGACATGTTCGGACACAAGCGCATCCTGCTGATCGCCACCGTGCTGACGGCGCTGTCGACCTGGGCGCTGGCATTCGCCGACAACTTCGTCACCTTTCTGATCGCCTTCGCGCTGCAGGGCTTCTACGTCGTGTGGCTGCCGCTGGAGGTCGCCCTGATCTTCGACCGGGGGCGCCGAACCGGAACAGCCGCCTCCCAGACCCGCAAGGCCGCGGGTCTGCTCGTGGTCGCGCTCGAAGCGGGCGCGATCGTGGGGGCCGTCGGCGCCGGTCTGCTGTTCGAGGCGCTCGGCGGAAACGTGACGCTCACGCTCATCGTTCCGGCGATCGCGGTCACGCTGGTGTTCTTCGCCATCCTGTTCGGCGTGCCCGAGTCGGAGCCGATGCCGGGGCGGCGACTGGATGCGGTGGGCTTCACCATTCTGACCATCGGCCTGCTGCTGATCACTTCGGGCCTCACGTTCCTGCGCATCAACGGAGTGGGAACGTGGTGGGTGTGGGTGCTGATCGCCGTTGGCATCCTCACCTTCATCCCGTTCGGGCGGTACGAGCTCAAACAGGACGACCCTGCGATCGACCTGCGGGTGCTGCGTCGCCCCACCATGTGGCCGGTGCAGCTGACCGCAGGGCTCGTGGGCATCAGCCTTCTCGGCGCGCAGGCGCCGCTCAGCACGTTCGCGGGCACCGACCCCGTCAACGGCTACGGTCTGGGGTTGACCGCCGGCCAGCGCAGCATCCTGATCGGCGCTTACCTCATCTCGATGATCGTGGGCGCGCTGCTCTTCCCGCTGATCTCGTCGCGACTGACGCCCCGGGTGGCCCTGATCGGGGCGGCCTTCCTCGTCGCGATCGGGTACCTGCTGTTCCTGCCGTTCCACCAAGAGACGTGGCAGGTCTTCATGAACATGGCGATCGCGGGCATCGGCTCCGGCGCCCTCGTCGGCGCCCTTCCCGCGGCGGCGGCAGCTGCCGCGCCCCGCGGGCAGACCGGCATCGCGACGGCGCTGACCAACACGACGAAAACCATCGGCGGCTCGTTCGCGTCGGCGGTCTTCGGCGTCGTGCTGCTCGCCGGCGCCGCCACCGTCACGGCGACCGCAGCCAGCCTCTTCGGCTACATGCTCGTCTGGACCATCTGCGGCGCCGGCGCTCTCGTCGCCGCCGTGCTCCTCTTCTTCGTGCCGAAGCTCGCCTTCGCCGACGCCGACGCCGACGCCGACCCCGCCGCCTCCGACCCCGCCACCCAGCACTGAGGGGTCCCGACACGCCGTCTGACGGATGCGTCGGACGGCGTGTCGGGACCCCCCGATGGTGCGCTGTTAGACGCGCGCTGCCTGCACGACGGCGCGGGCGGCGGCGAGGCCGCCCTCGAGGTCGGCCTTCAGGTCTTCGATGTTCTCGAGACCGACTGACAGACGCACCAGGCCGGCGGTGACTCCGGCGGTGAGCTGCTGCTCGGGGGTGAGCTGCGAGTGGGTGGTCGACGCCGGGTGGATCACCAGGCTGCGCACGTCGCCGATGTTGGCGAGGTGGCTGAACAGGTCGAGGTTGTCGACGAAGGCGCGGCCCGCATCCACACCGCCCTTCAGCTCGAACGAGAGAACGGCGCCGACGCCCTTCGGCGCGTACTTGTTCGCGGCCGCGTACCAGGGGCTGGTGGGCAGGCCCGAGTAGTTGACCGTCGCGACGTCGGGGTGGTTCTCGAGGTATTCGGCGATCTCCTGGGCGTTCTGCACGTGACGCTCGACGCGCAGCGAGAGCGTCTCGATGCCCTGGATGAGCTGCCAGGCGCTGGCCGGAGCGATCGCGGAGCCGAGGTCGCGCAGCAGCTGCACGCGCGCCTTGATGATGTAGGCGAGGCCGTCGCCGACCGCGGCCGTGTAGCTCGCGCCGTGATACGACGGGTCGGGCTCGGTGAGGCCCGGGAACTTCTCGACGTTCTTCGACCACTCGAACTTTCCGCCGTCGACGACCACGCCGCCGATGACCGTTCCATGCCCGCCGAGGAACTTGGTGGCCGAGTGCACGACGATGTCGGCGCCGAACTCGAACGGGCGGATGAGGTACGGCGTGGCGATCGTGTTGTCGACGATCAGCGGAACGCCGGCCTCGTGGGCGATGTCGGCCACGAGCGAGATGTCGAGGATGTTGATCTTCGGGTTTCCGATGGTCTCGGCGAAGAACAGCTTGGTGTTCGGGCGAACGGCGCGGCGCCACTCCTCGGCGTCGTCCTGGTTCTCGACGAACGTGGTCTCGATGCCGAGCTTGGCGAGCGTGTACTTGAAGAGGTTGTACGTTCCGCCGTAGATCGAGCTGGAGGAGACGATGTGGTCGCCGGCCTGCGCGATGTTCAGCACGGCGAAGGTCTCCGCCGCCTGGCCCGAGGCGACGAGGAGGGCTCCGGTGCCCCCTTCGAGCGCGGCGACGCGCTCCTCGACCACGGCCTGCGTGGGGTTCTGGATGCGCGTGTAGATGTTGCCGAACTCGGCGAGCGCGAACAGGTTCTTGGCGTGCTCCGCGTTGTTGAACACGTAGGAGGTGGTCTGGTAGATCGGCGTCGCCCTGGCGTTGGTCACCGGATCGGGCGCAGCGCCGGTGTGGATCTGCTTGGTCTCGAACTGCCAGTCGGCGGCGTCGGTCATGGCTGTACTCCTCGGGTGGATGGTGGAGGGAGCTGGGTGGGCTACCGCCGGTGGACTTTTCTCCTCCGAGCAGGCTATTCTCCGGCCCGCATCCCCACAACGCGCGCGAAACAGGGCGTAATGGGCCCCGCCCCGCGCCAGAATGGTCTTCATGAGTCTGAGGCGTGTGGTCGTGACCGGTGCGAGTTCGGGGATCGGGGCGGCGACGGTCCGCCTGTTCCGGGCGCGGGGGTGGGATGTCGTCGGCGTGGCCCGCCGCGCTGACCGACTGGAGGCACTCGCCGCGGAGACCGGCGCGAGCACGTTCGTGGCCGACCTGACCAGCCAGCACGACGTGGATGCGCTTCGTGCGTATCTCGAGGAGACCGGGCCCGTCCACGCGCTCGTCAACAACGCCGGTGGCGCCCGCGGGCTCGACTCGGTGGAGAAGTCGACCATCGACGACTGGGTGTGGATGTACGAGGTCAACGTCATCGCCACCAAGCGGGTGATCAGTGCGCTGCTTCCGCTCCTGCGGCAGGGCGCCGCGGCCACCGGCCACGCGGACATCCTCACGGTCACCTCGATCGCCGGCCACGCGGCGTACGCGGGCGGCGGCGGCTACAACGCGGCCAAGTTCGCCGAGCACGCGCTCACCGAGGTGCTGCGCCTGGAGTTGAACGGCGAGCCCATCCGGGTTATCGAGGTGGCGCCCGGCATGGTCGCCACCGAGGAGTTCTCGCTGGTGCGCTTCGGCGGCGACAAGGAGCGACGGGATGCGGTGTACGAGGATGTGCCCGAGCCGCTCAGCGCCGACGACGTCGCCGAGACGATCGTGAACGCCCTGGAGCGCCCCCGCCATGTCGACCTCGACCTGATCGTGGTGAAACCTGTGGCGCAGGCCGCGTCGTATCGCCTGCACAAGGGCGACCTCCGGGTTCGCGAAGACTGATCATGGGGGGCGACGATGGCGCGCTGAGGCGCTGGGAGCGCGCGACGATCTGGCCGATGATCGCCGCATCCCTCGTGTTCCTCGTCGCGTACTCGTGGCTCGTGCTCGAACCGAGGATGCCGGGTGGCCTTGCGGCCGCCCTCGTCGTTCTGCTCGCCATCGTCTGGGTCTCGTTCGTGGTCGACTACGTCGTTCGGCTCGTGCTGAGCCCGGCGAAGTGGGCGTTCGTGCGCCGCAACCTCATCGATCTGGCCTCGATCCTGCTCCCGCTCGCGCGTCCGTTCCGGCTGCTCGTCGACCTGAGCCGGGTGCCGGCGCTGAGAGGCGACTCGGGGGTGCACCTCCGCCGCCGCGTCGTCATCGTGGCCGCGTCGTTCGTGGTGACCTTCGTGTACGTCATCTCGCTGGCGGTCTACTCGGTCGAGCGGGATGCCCCGCACGGCAACATCAGGTCTTTCGGCGACGCCGTCTGGTGGGCGTGCGTCACGATGGCCACGGTCGGTTACGGCGACTACTACCCGGTGACCGTGCCCGGCCGGATGCTCGCCGTGCTGCTGATGCTGGGAGGCATCGCGATCGTGGGCACGACATCGGCGACCATCGTGTCGTACTTCAACGACCGGGCCCGTCATCTGCGCGAGCAGCGAACGCCCGACCAGCCCGCGCGCGATCAGCACCCGCATGATCAGCACCCGCACGACCCGGGAGATCGCGCACCGAATCTACCGGCCGACCGCGGCGGCGACCACCCGGGCACGTAACACGGCGGCGGGGGTCCATCCGCTCGGCCACAATTGCCCTATGGAGTGGCAGACATCGGCAGACACCGCACCGTCGAGTTTCATCACGGAGGCGCAAGCACGATCACTGCTCGGCAAGCCCGCGGCGAGCGGCGCGTGGAAGGAGAGCGATCCGGCCGGCGACCGCCAGTTCGCCGGCATCGGAGCGTTCGCGTTCGAGAGCGGCGAGTCGCTGCCGTTCGTGCGGATCGCCTACGAGTCGTGGGGAACGCTCTCCCCCGCCCGCGACAACGCGGTGCTCGTGCTGCACGCGCTCACCGGCGACAGCCACGCCGTGGGAGCTGCGGGCCCGGGGCATCCGACCCCCGGCTGGTGGCAGGGCATCGTCGGCCCGGGGCTCGCGATCGACACCGACCGCTTCTTCGTCGTCGCGCCGAACATGCTCGGCGGCTGCCAGGGAACGACCGGCCCCGCCTCGATCGCGCCCGACGGCACCGAATGGGGCCCGCGCTTCCCGTTCACGAGCATCCGAGACCAGGTGAACGCCCAGGCCGCGTTCGCCGACGCGATCGGCATCGACCGCTGGGCAGCGGTCGTCGGCGGTTCGATGGGCGGGATGCAGGCCCTCGAATGGGCCGTCTCCTACCCCGACAGGGTCGAGCGCCTCGCCGTGATCGCCGCTCCTCCGCTCACGACGGCCGACCAGATCGCGCTCAACTCGGTGCAGATCGAGGCCGTGCGCACCGACCCGAAGTTCAACGCCGGCCTCTACTACGACGCCGGTGACGGCGAAGGGCCGCACCAGGGTCTCGCCCTCGCCCGCCGGATGGCGCTGCTCAACTACCGCAGTCCGTCGGAGCTGAACGAGCGGTTCGAACGAACCTGGCAGAGCGAGATCAGTCCGCTCGGCGCGGGCGGCCGTTTCGCCGTCGAGTCGTATCTCGACTTCCACGGCAACAAGTTCACGCGCCGCTTCGACGCCAACAGCTATCTGACCCTGGTGCAGGCGATGAACTCCCACGACGTCGGTCGAGGGCGCGGCGGCGTGGCCGCGGCGCTGTCCGCGGTCACCGCGCGCACCCTGGTGGTCGGGATCGACAGCGACCGCCTGTTCCCTCTCGAAGGGCAGCGACTGATCGCGCGACACCTGCCGAGCACGATCGACGGTGACGCGCCGGTCGTAATAGAGTCGGACTTCGGACACGACGGTTTTCTGATCGAGAACTCGATGGTGAGCGAGCAGCTCCGTCGCCTGTTCGCAGGTTGAGCCGATCGGAGGAGCATGTCGCGCATCCAGAAGGAGCGTGATCGCCTTCTCTCCGTCACGGCGCGCAACGTCGGGCTCACCGCGTCGGCCACCGCCCTGTTCTGCCTGAGCATCCCGGGAACCCTCCCGCTTCCGCTCTACTTCGCGTCGATCGTGCTGCTGGCCGCGCTCGCGCTCGCGCAGTTCCAGCTGCCGTCTCCCCACCCATGGCCGTGGGTGGCGACGATCGTGGTCGCCGGGGTCGCGATGATCCTCCTGAACCTCCTGCCCGGCGTGCCGCTGGGGCCCGCAGCGCTGAGCGCCGTCGGCATGGTCGCGGGCGTCGCCATCCCCTCGGTCGCGATCGTTTCGGTGACCGGCGTCGGCGGGCGGATCCTGCTCCTCAGCGCGTCCGTGCTCACCGTCGCGGCCCTCGTCGTCACCCTGATGGTCACGGGCTCCCGGATGGGCGAGCCGCTCGTCTTCACGCTCGCCGGCTGGGTCGCTCTGACCTCCACCGGCGCCTGGCTCGCGCGAACCGTTCCACGCACGCTGAAACGCATCTCCACGATGAGCCGCGCTTACCGGGTCGAACGGCAGGCGAGCGAGACCGAGGCGCGTCGCCGGCAGGGTGCGCGCCTCCTGCACGACACGGTTCTGGCCACCCTCACCCTGCTCGCCCACTCCGGCGTCGGGGTGAGCGTCGGCGCTCTCCGGGAGCAGGCGGCCGAGGATGCCGCCCTGCTGCGTCAGCTGCGCCTCGGCTTCACCCCCGACCCGGCATCGTCGGGCGACTACAAGCTCAAGCCCGTCGAGGAGTCGACGCTCGGCAACACCCTCGAATCGGTGAAGCAGCGGTTCCGCCGGATGGGCCTCGAAGTGAACTGGCACGGAACCGGCCAGGTGCTGCTGCCTAGCGACATACTCGACGCCTTCCTGCTCGCCCTCGCCGAGTGCCTGGAGAACGTGCGCCGCCACTCCGGCGTGAGCGAGGCCCACGTGACGATCACCGACGACGAGACCACCGTGCGCGCCATGGTCACCGACGCCGGCAAGGGATTCGACGTCGCCACCATCGGGGAGGGACGGCTCGGGTTCACCGAGTCGATCGTCGCGCGCCTCCGCGACGTGGGCGGAAACGCCCGCCTGTTCTCCTCGCCCGGGTCGGGCACCACCGTCGTGCTGGAGGTGCCCAAGTGAGGCGCAGCAGACTCCCCGAGACCACGGGACCCCGCTCCGTCGCCAGTTCGAGCGAGCGGGATGCGCTCGGCCGCGCCCGCCTCGACCTCGGATTCAACATCGCCGCGATCGCGCTGATCGGCTACCAGTTCGTCGTGCTGGTGCTGAACCTCGGTTCGTACCCGATGCTGACGCTGAGCTGCGTGGCCTGGGGCCTGCTCATCGCGACGCTCGTCGCGACCCTGATCATGCATCCGCGGCTGCCGGATGAACTGCCCGACTGGCTCTTCTTCACCGCCATCGGGCTGTGGGTGCTCGTCGTCGCCCTCGACGTCGTCGGCACGTGGAGCGCCGGTGACACGGGCGCCCCACCGACGGCCGCCGTCGCCGTCGGCGCGGCGCTGCTGCTCTGCGCGACCGTCAGGCCCGCGGGAGACATCGTGATCGGCGCGATCGTTCTCGGTGTCGTGCTCGCCGCTACGTTCGCGCTGCGCGGTCAGCACGAGCTCTCCGCGCTCGGGCCGGCGTTCGTGACCATCGCCCTGGCGACCGCTCCCCCGCTGCTCGGCGTGCAGATCGTGCGATCGTTGCGCACGCTCGTGCAGCTCGAGCTCGACCTGGTGCAGGTGCAGAGCACGGTCAGCTCACCCGCGTACGCGGTCGGCATGATGGCGTCGGAAGAACTGGCGAGGCTCGACCTCGCCGCCGAGAGGCTGCTCGACGGGGTCGCCACGGGGCGCACCGCGCTCCCGCTCGACGAGGCCACCGCATCCGAGGCCGCCTCGATCGCCACGGAGTTGCGGCTGCACCTCATCCAAGGGCGCCGCGAGACCTGGCTCTACCATGCGATCACCGAGTCGGCGCTGCTCGGCCCGTCGGTGTCGCTGACCGACCCCGAAGGTGTCGCGGGCCTCCTCGCCCGCGACCAGCGCGACGGACTCCTCACGGCGGTGTGGCTCATCATCAGCGACCCGGTGCGGCAGGGCGCGCTGCAGACGCGGTCGCTGCTCCTCGACCTCGAACGGGTCAGCGCGCCAGAGCGCAGCGGCCCCACTCCGGGTGGCAGAATACGAATCGTGATCTCAGCGACCGGTGTGCCGCGAAACGGGGTAGACCCAGCGGCATGGCAAGCTATCAGAAAGGTTGGCCGTCACGTCGAGACCTTCTCGGACTCGACGCTACGGATCGAGATCGACAGCGTCAGCCACAACCCGGCCGACTTCTAGCACTCCCCGAGTGCTCTCGGCCACCGGATACCGCGAAGAAAGGCCACTCGTGAGCGAGGCTCCCCCGATCAGGATCGCGATCGTCGACGACCACAAGATGCTGCTCGGCGCACTCACCGAATGGATCCGCAGCGCCGCGGACGACATTCGCATGGTCGCCGCGGTCACCACGTGGCCGGAACTGCTCACCTCCCCGGAGTTCCCGGTCGACGTCGTGCTGCTCGACCTCGATCTCAAAGACAACATCCCCGTCTCCTTGAAGCTCTCGACGCTGAAGACCACGGGAGTCCGCACGGTTCTGATGAGCACGTACTCGGAGCCGGCCGTGGTGCGCGAGGCGCTGGCCGCGGGCGCTCTCGGCTACCTCGTGAAGAGCGAAGACGCGGAGATGATCGTCGAGGCGATCCGCGCGGCGAGCAAGGGCGAGTCGTTCATCTCGGCCGAGCTCGACCTCGCCCTGAACGCCGGTGAGGCCGGCGGGTCGCCCAAGCTGAGCGCGCAGGAGCGCCGGGTCATGGCCCTCTACGGAGCGGGCGAGCCGGTCAAGGCCGTCGCCTTCCAGCTCGGCATCTCCGACGAGACGGCGAAGAGCTACCTGAAGCGCATCCGCGAGAAGTACCGTGTGGCCGGCTACGACGTCGGCACCAAGGTCGCCCTCCGCAAGCGCGCCATCCTCGACGGAATCCTGCTCCAGAACGACTAGAGTCCCAGCGTCCGCGGGCTAGTCGAGCGGGAGCGGGGTGGCGCGCTGGGCGTGCACGACGCCGGTGTCGACACCGCGGCGCACGCGCGAGCGGTCGATGCCGAACGAGATGACGGCCAGCACGATGCCCCCGGCGCAGAGCACCGCGCCCACGGCGACCGGCGACAGGTAGCCGAACCCGGCGGCGATCGTCAGCCCGCCGAGAAAAGCCCCCGCGGCGTTGGCGATGTTCAACGCCGAGTGGTTGAGGGCCGCCGCGATCGACTGACTGTCGTGGGCCACATCCATGAGCCGGGTCTGGATGGCCGGCGACAGCGCCGTCGACGCCGCGGCGATCACGAAGAGCGAGATGAGCAGCCCCGGCAGGGTCTGCGCCGTGAAGAACAGCGTGGCCAACCCGACCAGGAAGATGCCGAAGAAGATCAGCATGCCGCGCTTGAGATCGCGGTCGGCCATCCACCCGCCGTACAGGTTGCCCACGGTCATGCCGATCCCGATCAGGATGAGCACCAGCGGCACCGACGACTCCGGCAGCCCGGTGACGGTCGTCACCAGGGGGGACACGTAGGTGTACACGGCGAAGAACCCGCCGAATCCGACCGCTCCGATGGCGAGCGCCAGCCACACCTGGAGGCGCGTGAACGCCTTGAGCTCGTTCGCCATCGTCGCCTTGGGGTCGCCCGCCTGCCACGGCACGAGGAAGGCGACGGCGACGAACGTCAACGCGAAGATCGCGGCGACCACGAGATAGGCGGTGCGCCAGCCCTGGGCCTGGCCCAGCCAGGTGATGGCGGGAACTCCGATGACGTTGGAGATCGTGAGACCGGAGAGCACGAAGGCCACTCCCTGACCGCGTTTGCCCGGCCCCATCAGCGAAGCGGCGACGAGGGACGCGATGCCGAAGTATGCGCCGTGCGGCAGCGCGCTCACGAACCGAGCGAGCAGCACCAACTGGAAGGTGGGCGCGAGCGCCGAGGCGATGGTGCCGATGGTGAACGCCACCAGGAGCCAGAGCAGCAGCTGTTTGCGCGGCAGCCGCGCAGCGAACGCCGCGATCGTCGGCGCCCCGACCACGACGCCGAGCGCGTAGGCGGAGATGATCCAGCCCGCTTGCGCGTTGGCCTCGTCCGGTGACGTCGCGTAGAGGGTCGGCAGGAGGTCATGGGCGATGTTGGGCAGCAGCCCCATGGCCACGAATTCGGTCGCGCCGATTCCGAAGCCGCCGAGGGCGAGCGCCAGCAGGGCGAGACGGGTTCGGGCGGGAGAGGTCGTCGGCGAGGGCGCGAGGCTCACGCCTCGTGCCCTTCAGAGAAGGGGTTCACCGGATCAGCCTATCGAATCGTTTCGACTCCGCGGTACGTCATCGCGGGACGCCGCGGCGCTGATCGAGCCGTGCGCCGTTACGGCGCGAGCGTTCCGAACAGCTCCGGGTAGGCGTCGGCCGCCTGCTCGTCCTGCGCGTCGTCCTCGTCGCGCCGGCCCCGCACCGACCGGGTGATCGTGCCCACGATGGCCACGATCACGGCTCCCACCAGGGGCCCGACGATCAGCAGGGCGACCACCAGAATGACCGGCCACCACACAGAGACCGCCACTACGAAGAGCCAGACCCAGCTCTCCGGGTCCATCAGTCACCGCCGCCCAGGGCGGTCTCGAGTCGTTCGAGTTTGCCGGTGAGCTCACCCGTGAACCCGGGCCGGATGTCGGCCTTCAGCACCAGCGAGACGCGCGTTCCGAACGCGCCCACCGCATCCGTCGCCCGCTTGACGACGTCGAAGACCTCGTCCCACTCACCTTCGATCGTGGTGAACATGGCGTCGGTGCGGTTCGGCAACCCCGACTCGCGCACCACCCGCACCGCGGCCGCCACCGCGTCGTGCACGGAGGCGTCTGCGCCCTCTCCCCCGCTCGGTGCCACAGAGAATGCAACCAGCATCGTTCCTCCTCGAGTTCGACGACCGTGTATCCCAGCCTAACCACGACTCAGTGTTCTGCGCCGACCCCTTCGGCCGGGACCGCGACGGAGGGCGCCCGGAAAGGCCAGACCTGGTGCGGCAGCGCGTCGAGTTCGATGTCCGACGGATGCGGCCGGCGCCAGAGCGCCACGATCGCCCAGCCGAGGATCACGAAGAAGAGCAGGTTGCGCACGGTGAGCACCGTGATGAGGGCGGCCTGTGCCGTGAGCACCTCGTCGTAGAAGAACGGGTAGATCAGCTGGGTGAGCGCCGCGGTGATCGTCACCAGCACGGCCGGCGTGCGGAAGCCGCGGCCCTGGTAGACGAGGCCGAGGAGCACGGGAGCCGCCAGCCAGGCGACGTACTGCGGCGAGCCGACCTTGTTGAAGGCGATGAACGCCGCCACGAACGCCAGCGAGAGTTCGGGCAGGATGCGGGTGACCGGCAACCCGCGGCGCACCGAGCGCACCCCGATCAGCACCACGACCGCCACCGCGACGATCAGAAGGGGGGTCATGACGGCGCTCGCGGTCGCCGTGCCCGGCCCGGTGACCTGGAAGGTGAGGATCTCGCGGTCGTAATAGATGACCGCATCCGGAACGCCGAGCGCGGCCTGCCACATCCAGATCGTGCTGACCGGGGCCTCGATCTGCAGCCCGCGGTCGGTCTGCGTCGTGATGAAGCTGAACACGTGCATCCCGGAGCCGAAGGTCAGCGCGACGATGACGATGACCAGACTCGTGACGGCGGCGACGACGAGGATGTGCCCGCGGGAGCGCAGGGCGATGACGGCGGCGGCGATCAGCGCGGCCGGCCACACCTTGATCCAGGTGGCCAGAGTCAGCACCACGATCGCGGCCCTCTCGTGCATGGTCAGCCAGAGGAGGCCGACGATGGCGAGCGCGACGGAGATCGCATCGAGCCTGCCCACCGCGATCGGGCCGAGCAGCGCGAGAAAGACGAGCCACCACCAGGCCGCCGCGATGCGACGGGGGTCTCTGCCGATGACGAGGAGCGCGAACGCGGCCGCGTCCACCAGCAGAACGAGCGTCAGCCAGCCGCCGGTGTAGTTGTCCGCCCCGAGCAGGAGGGGCAGCATGATCGGCACGATCGCCACCAGCGGATACACCCAGTCGGTCTGCACCCCGACGACGGAGGTGCCCTGCGCCGCGAGCTGCGCCCACGGCTTGTAGACGAGGAACACGTCGCCGAGCGGCATCCCGACCGAGTGCAGACTGAGGAATCCGATGAGGATGTGCACCAGCAGAAACGCTATCCAGAGGGCGAACGGGCTCCTCAGCACCCGCCGAGCGCTCGTCGTCTCCGGCGCCGGATCCGGTGCCGGTTCTGTCCCCATAGTCGCCCATCGTAGCGGTCGGCAGTCGGCGTTCCTGGTTCCCAGAAACGCCATCGACAACTCCCAGGAAGACGACATGCGCTCTCCCTAAGGTCGGTGACATGTCTCCAATGCGCCGCTCGTCGAAGATCTGGATCGGGGTTGTCGCCGCCGTCGTCGTGGTGGGTGCCGCCACCGCCATAGCGGGCCCCTACATCTACCGGGACCTCATCTCCGGCCCTCCTGCTGCTGTGCCGACGGTCGCCCTCACGACCGAACCCGACGCCGAGACCACGCTCGACACATCCGACCTCAGCGGTGACTGGACAGTGGGCGCTTCGTCGTTCGCGGGCTACCGGGTCAAAGAGGTGTTGAACGGCGTCGACGTGACCGTGACCGGTCGCACCGAGAAGGTGTCGGGATCGCTCAAGGTCGACGGGCTGACCCTGACCCAGGCGAAGGTGACGGTGGACGTGGCGTCCATCGCGACCGACGAGCAGGCCCGGGATGCGTACTTCCGCTCCACCGCCCTGCAGACGGACAAGTTTCCGGAGGCGACGTTTCAGCTGACCGAACCGGTCACCGCCACCGGAACGCCGAAGGCGGGCACGGCTCAGACCCTCAAGGCAACGGGTGACCTCACTCTGCACGGAGTGACGAAACACGTGACCATCGACCTGCAGGTCGCTCTGAACGGCAACGGTGGGCAGCTGAGCGGCAGCATCCCGATCACCTTCGCAGACTTCGGCGTCGAGGCCCCGAGCCTGGGCTTCGTGACGGTCGAGAAGACCGGTTCGGTGGAGTTCCTGCTGAACCTCGAGAAGTCGAAGTAGCGGCTACCCCTGGCCCGTGTCCACACCGTGACCGAGCAGTTCCCGCACCACGATCGGCAGCGACTCCGCGATGTCGAGCGCTGCGATCGGGCCGCCGTCGGAGGCGATCTCTCCGGCGCGACCGTGTATGAACGCTGCGGTCGCGGCGAGCGCGGCGAGTGCGGATGCGCCCCGCTCCGCGATCTCGTCGGCGTGCGTCGCCACCAGCGCGCCGAGCACGCCGCCCAGCACGTCTCCGCTTCCGGCGGTGGCCAGCCAGGCGGGCCCGTCCGCCACGCTGAAGCGGGAGCCGTCCGGGCTCGCGATGTACGTCGTGCTGCCCTTCAGCAGCACGGTCACGCCGAGCGACTCGCTCGCTCGCACCGCCCACGCCCCCGGATCGGCGGCGATGTCGTCGGCCGTGACCGCATCCGTGTCGTCGTCGGCCGCTGCTGCGAGCACGCCGGCGAGCTCCCGGTAGTGGGGCGTGATCACCACCGGCCCTTTCGCTTTTCCGACGAGGTCGAGGGCGCCCGCGTCGATGACGACAGGCGCGCCGTCGGCGAGCGCCGCGTTCAGGCGCACCGCGTCGTCTTGGGGCCGCGAGGCCGCATCCATGCCCGATCCGATGAGCCACGCCTGCACGCGCCCAGGGGCGGTCACGATCTCGGGGCGGCGCTGGAGCACGAGCCCCGCCGCCGCGGGTGCGCCCAGGTAGCGCACCATTCCCAGGCCGGTGCGCACGGCCGCCTCGACGCCGAGCACAGCGGCGCCCGGGTAGCGGTCGGAGCCGGTGACCACACCGAGCACCCCCCTGCTGTACTTGTCGCTCGACGCGGCAGGCACCGCTATCCAGTCGAGAGTGTCCACAAGGTGCCACTCGTGCCAGTTCTCCACAGCTTCTCCGCTCCGCGCGTTCACGTCCACCCCTTCACGATAGGTTGAAATGACAGGCAGAGGGGCAGCGAACATGGGCATCACCATCCCGGGCAAGGTCATCGTCTTCGACTACGGCGAGGTCATCTCGGTCACACCGACCGAGGCAGACAGGGCTCAGCTCACCGAGCTCGCCGGCGGCGACGCCGACGTCTTCTGGCCGGCATACTGGCGCCATCGCGACGCTCTCGACCAGGGCACACTGAGCATCCGAGACTACTGGCGGGGTATCGAGCGCGAGCTCGGCGAGCAGTGGGGCGACGCGAAGGTGCACCGCCTGTGGCTCGCCGACTTCCGCAGCTGGCTGAGCATCGATCATGACACCCTCGACGTTCTGGTCGAGCTGCAGCAGGGCGGCACGAGAATGGCGCTGCTCTCGAACGCCGGCCGCGACTTCGGCTCCTACTTCCGGCACGGCACTCTGGGCGACCTCTTCGAGCAGGTCTTCGTGAGCGGCGAGCTCGGCACCGTGAAGCCTGGCGCCGAGATCTTCGAGACGGTGCTGCGCGAGCTGGCCATCACTCCGGCAGAGATGGTGTTCATCGACAACAAGGAGGCGAACGTGCTCGGCGCCCAGGCGCTCGGCATCGCCGGCCACGTTTTCACCACCGCCGCCGACCTCCGGGCATATCTGACGTCGCTCGCGGCTTGACCTCAGCAGACCGTTCGCGACAGAAAGGACATCCATGCCCAAACTCTTCGACCCGCTGACCCTGCGCGGGGTCACCATCCGCAATCGCATCTGGACCTCGCCGATGTGCCAGTACTCCGTGCTCGATGAGTCGGGCATCCCCCAGCAGTGGCACCTCGTGCACCTCGGTTCGCTTGCCGCGGGCGGGAGCGGCCTCGTGCTCGCCGAGGCCACGGCGGTGAGCCCCGAAGGGCGCATCTCGCCGCGCGACACCGGAATCTGGAACGACGAGCAGCGCGACGCCTGGATGCCGATCGCATCGTTCATCGCGTCGCAGGGCGCGGTGCCGGGCATCCAGCTCGGCCACGCCGGGCGCAAGGCGTGCACGTGGCCGGCCTGGGGCTACGAAGACAGAATCGGGAGCGTGCCCGTCGACGAAGGCGGTTGGCCGACCGTGGCGCCGTCGGCCATCCCGTTCGGCGACGACGACGTTCCGCGCGAACTCGATCTCGCCGGCATCGACAAGATCGTCGACGACTTCACGAGCGCCGCCCGCCGGTCGGTCGAGGCAGGGTTCCGTGTGATCGAGCTGCACGCAGCGCACGGCTACCTGCTGCACCAGTTCCTCTCCCCCATCGCCAACGAGCGCACCGACGATTACGGCGGCTCCCTCGAGAACCGCGCACGGCTGCTGATGAGAATCGTCGCGGCGGTGCGCGAAGTCATCGGCGACGACATCGCGTTGTTCGTCCGCTTCTCGGGCAGCGACTGGGCTCCCGGCGGGTGGGACGAGCAGCAGACGGCAACGGTCGCAGGGTGGGCCGAGGAGGCCGGCGCCGACTTCTTCGACATCTCGAGCGGCGGCATCCAGGCGGGCATCCGCATCCCGCTCCAGCCGGGCTACCAGGTTCCGTTCGCCTCACACGTTCGCAGCTCCGCAGAGGTGGGCGTAAGCGCCGTCGGCCTCATCACCACCCCGCAGCAGGCGGCCGACATCGTCGAACGCGGCGAAGCGGATGCGGTGATGCTGGCCCGGGAGCTGCTGCGCGACCCGCATTTCCCCCTGCGCGCCGCACACGAGCTCGGCGTGGAGGTCGACTACTGGCCCTCGCAGTACTTGCGTGCCCGCTGGCGCCGCTAGGTACAGTTCTTCAGTTCTTCAGTTCTTCTGCGACACGCAGAGGATGTTGCCCTCACTGTCTTTGAACCACGCCGCGCGATCGCCGGGCGATGTGGCGATGCCGTTCTCGGTCTTCAGCCCCGGAAAGTCGTACTCCTCGAACACGACGCCCCGGTCGCGCAGGTGAGCGACGGTCCCCTCGATGTCGTCGGTGGACCATCCCATCGCGGTGTTCTCCGCGGTGCCGGCGTTCGCCGTCTCATAGAGCTGGATCTTCGCGCCACCGCTGGCGGCATAGACCGTGTAGACACCTTCGACGGCCTCTTCGGGTTCGAGTTCCAGCTTGTCGCGGAACCACTCCGTGGCGCGCTGGAGGTCGGAAGCAGGCAGGACCGCATAGATCGGAAATTTCTCTAACATGAGATTTCCTCCTCTTCTAGGTCCAGGGTACGCGCCTTCGGCCTCAAGAGCGCCGGGTCGCGTCCTGCACTTCTCCCACGAGCTCTTCGATGATGTCTTCGAGGAACAGCACTCCCGTCGTCGTGCCGTCGGCGTCGACGACGCGCGCCAGGTGCACCCCCGAGCGACGCATCGTCGCCAGGGCGTCTTCGAGGTCGCTGTCGGCGAAGACCGTCGCTAGGCGGCGGATGCGTTTCGCCGGCACCGGCAGTTCGAATCCGGTCTCTTCGAGGTCGAGCACATCCTTGAGGTGCAGGTAGCCCGTCGGCTCACCCGATGCGTCGGGAACGACATAGCGCGAGAACCCGTATTTCGACACCGCACGCTCGACGTCGACCGGCCGCGCCGATACGGGCAGCGTGATCAGCGAGTCGAGCCCGACCGCCACATCCCGCACCTTCTTGGAGGTGAACTCGAACGCCGCGGTGAGCGCTCCCGTGCGGTCGGTGAGCACCCCTTCCCGCGTCGACTGGCTGACGATCGTCGCCACCTCGTCGAGCGTGAACGTGCTTGCGGCCTCGTCTTTCGGCTCCACCCGGAACAGCCTCAGCACGCTGTTGGCGGACGCGTTCAACGCGACGATGATCGGGCGCACGGCCCGGCCGATCGCGACGAGCGGCGGAGCCAGCAGCAGCGCAGCCTTGTCTGGCATCGAGAACGACAGGTTCTTCGGCACCATCTCGCCGAACACCACGTGCAGGAACGACACGATCACCAGGGTCACGATGAACGCGATCGTGCCGATGACCTCGTCCGGCCAGCCGGTCAGATGCAGCGGCCCCTCCAGCAGGTGGTGGATGGCCGGCTCGGAGACGTTCAGGATGAGCAGCGAGCACACCGTGATGCCCAGCTGTGTCGTCGCGAGCATGAGCGTCGCGTGCTCCATGGCGTAGAGCGCCGTCTTCGCGCTGCGCTTGCCGCGCTCGGCCTGCGGCTCGATCTGTGAGCGACGCGCAGAGATCACGGCGAACTCGGCGCCGACGAAGAACGCGTTGACGAGTAGCAGCACGACGAGCCAGATGATTCCCGCCCAGTCACTCATGGTCGCTCACCTCCTCGATCTCCGGGTCGGGCGTGTACCGGATGCGGTCCACCCGCCGTCCGTCGAGGCGCTCCACCCGAAGCGTCCCACCGTGCAGCTGCACCTCGTCGCCGACGACCGGCAGGCGCCCGAGCTCGTTCATCACGAAGCCGGCCACCGTCTCGTACGGTCCGTCGTCGGGAACGGTGACGCCCGCGCGTTCCTGCAGTTCGTCTGGCCTCAGGATTCCGGGGAAGGTCAGCGAGTCGCGCCCGCGCACCACGCCGGCACGCGTGCGGTCGTGCTCGTCCGCCACCTCTCCCACGATCTCCTCCACGAGGTCTTCGAGTGTTGCGATTCCCGAGGTTCCGCCGTACTCGTCGACGACGACAGCCATCTGGTAGCCGCGGGCCCGCAGCTCGCCGAGCAGGGTGTCGAGGTTCATCGTCTCCGGCACGCGCAGGGCATCCGTCTGCAGGGCAGAGGCGGGAACGCGGGAGCGCCGCTCGCGCGGAACGGCGACCGCCTGCTTGACGTGCACGATGCCCGCGATGTCATCGATGTCCTCGTCGATCACGGGAAACCGCGAGTATCCAGTGCGCCGGGCGAGGTCGAGCACGGCCTGTGCCGGCTCGCCCCGCTGCACCGTCGCGATGCGCGGCCGCGGTGTCATGACGTCAGCCGCGGTGTGGCTGGAGAAGGCGAGCGTGCGGCTCAGCAGCGTCGCCGTGTCCTCCTCGAGAACGCCGGCGCTGGCCGAGCGGCGCACCAGAGACGACAGCTCCTCCGCCGTGCGCGCCCCTGAGAGCTCCTCCTTCGGCTCGATGCCGAAGAGACGCAGCACGCCGTTCGCCGTGCCGTTGAGGAGCGCGATGAAGGGCTTGAAGACGACCGTGAACATCGTCTGGAACGGGATGACGAGCTTGGCCGTCGCAATGGGCAGCGCGAGCGCGAAGTTCTTCGGAACGAGCTCGCCGAGGATCATCGAGAGCAGCGTCGCCACCACGATGGCGACCGTGGTCGAGATCGGCGCCACCGCGCCGTCGGGCAGGCCCGTCGACGTCAGCGGCCCGCGCAACAGACCGCTGATCGCCGGCTCCATCGTGTAACCGGTGAGCAGTGTCGTCAGCGTGATGCCGAGCTGGGCGCTCGAGAGGTGCGTCGAGGTGATCTTGAGCGCCGCGATGGTCATCGTCAGGCGCGTCTCACCCCGCGCCCGGCGGGCTTCGAGGTCGCCGCGGTCGAGGTTCACCAGCGCGAACTCGCTGGCCACGAAGAGGCCGGTGCCGACCGTCAGCAGGAGGCCGACGCCGAGCATGATCCACTCAGAGGCCACGGTCGTCACCCCCGCAAAGTGGGGTACCGCGCTCTTGAGTGCGGAGGAATGGGCTGGCAGCAGAGGGAGGGTCGTCCATTTCCCCGCCAACTATACCGCCCCGTCGCTACCAGGAGACTGGGAGGGCCTTGCCTTCTTCATAGCCGGCCGCCGACTGGATGCCGACCAGCGCGCGCTCGTGGAACTCCGGCACCGAGCGGGCTCCGGCGTAGGTGAACGAGCTGCGCACGCCGGTCGTGATCATGTCGAGCAGGTCTTCCACCGACGGCCGCAGCGGGTCGAGGTAGATGCGCGAACTCGAGATGCCTTCGGCGAACAGGGTCTTCCGCGCGAGCTCGTAGGCGTCGAGCCGCTCGAACCGGCCTTTGACCGCTTTCGTGCTCGCCATGCCCCAGCTCTCCTTGTAGAGGGCACCGCTCGCGTCGGAGTCGAGCATCCCCGGCGCCTCGATGGTTCCTGCGAACCACGAGCCGATCATCACGGAGGCGCCGCCGGCGGCGAGCGCGAGCGCCACGTCGCGCGGATACCGTACTCCGCCATCCGCCCACACGTGCGCGCCGAGCTCGCGGGCCGCGGCCGACGTCTCGAGGACCGCGGAGAACTGGGGGCGCCCGACGGCGGTCATCATGCGGGTCGTGCACATGGCGCCGGGGCCGACACCGACCTTGAGGATGTCCGCGCCTGCTTCGACGAGGTCGCGCACCGCCTGTTCGGTGACGACGTTGCCCGCCACGATCGGCAGCCCGAGGTCGAGCGCCCTCACCTGGCGGATGGCGCTGCGCATCCCCTCCTGGTCGCCGTGCGCCGTATCGATGACCAGAACGTCGACGCCGGCAGCGGCGAGCGCCTTGGCCTTTCCTGCCACGTCGCCGTTGATGCCGATGGCCGCGGCGACCCGCAGCCGGCCGTGCGCGTCGACGGCCGGCGTGTAGATGGTGGCGCGCAGCGCGCTGCGCTGGCTGAGGGTGCCGACCACCCGGCCGTGGTCGAGCACCGGCGCGAACTCGAGCCCGGCGGCGTTCATCACGTCGAACGCGCTGCGCCCGTCGGTGATGTCTTCGGCGTCGAGCGAGGTGAGCGCGCCGTGCAGCAGGTCGCCCAGGCGCGCGTCGGGAAGGGCGGAGCCGAGCTGGCTCGCGGCGAGAGCGCCGAGGTAGCGCCCGTCGGCGTCGTGGATGACGATTCCCTGGCCCTCGACGGCTGGAACGCGGCGCAGCGCATCCCCGACCGTCTGCTCCGGGTCGAGCGCGTACGGGGTGTCGAACGCCACCGGCTGTGCCTTCACCCAGCGGATCGCGTCGTCGAGGTCTTGGAGGTGCATGTCTTGGGGGAGAACGCCGAGTCCGCCCCGGCGGGCCAGGGTTGCCGCCAGCCGCTTTCCGGTCACCGAGTTCATGTTCGCCGACACGATCGGGATGGTCGCGCCGGTGCCGTCTTCGGGTGCGAGCGACACGTCGAGGCGGCTCGTCACCGACGATCGCGACGGAACGAGGAACACGTCGGAGTATGTGAGGTCGTGGCGCGGGGTCGTTCCATAGAACTGCATGGGAATAACGGTATCCCTCCGAGCCGATCGCCCGCACCCGGCGCCCGATGGGATTAGGCTTGAACACTGGATGGTAGCGGGCGGTCACGAGCCGCCCGATCAAGTCGAAATCAATGGAGAGAGTGGGCGATCGGCTGTGTCGAGCCAATTGACCGGTGTGGGTACCGACGACGGATCGTCGGGCGAATTCGGAGCCAACGAGTGGCTCGTCGACGAACTGTACGAGCAGTTCATCGTCGACAAGAACTCGGTCGACAAGTCATGGTGGCCGATTCTCGAGAGCTACCAGCCGACCGTCAAAGACGACGCTCAGGCATCGATCCCGACCCCGGATGAGACCCCGGCCCCCACCCCGTCGGAGCCCACCGTCCCCTCGCCCACCGAACCCAACCCGCCGGCGCCGACCGAGCCCACCGTCCCGTCGCCGGCCGAGCCCGGCGCCTCCGCACCGGCGGAGGAGTCCCGGCCGGTCACCGCGCCGGTTTCGACGATCGGCACGCAGCCCGTGGCACGCACCACCTCCATCGCGCCGAAGCCGCAGCCGGTTCCCGCAGACGCGCCCGTCACCGCGCCCAGCAGCGTCGTGCCCTCGGGCGACGGCTCCACCGAGGAGCCGCAAGACAAGGTGACCCCGCTTCGCGGAATGTCGAAGAGCCTCGCGACCAACATGGATGCGAGCCTCACCGTGCCGACCGCCACGAGCGTTCGCACCATCCCCGCCAAGCTGATGATCGACAACCGCATCGTCATCAACAACCACCTGAAGCGCGCACGCGGCGGCAAGGTGTCGTTCACCCACCTCATCGGCTGGGCGCTCATCCAGGCCCTCAAGGAGTTCCCGAGCCAGAACGTCTACTACGACGAGGTCGACGGCAAGCCGTCGGTCGTGGCTCCGGCGCACGTCAATCTCGGCATCGCCATCGACATCCCCAAGCCCGACGGCACCCGTGCGCTGCTCGTGCCGAGCATCAAGCGCGCCGACACCATGGGGTTCGGCGAGTACCTCGCCGCCTATGAGGAGCTCGTCGGCAAGGCCCGCTCGAACAAACTGACCGCCGCCGACTTCGCCGGCACGACGCTCTCCCTCACGAACCCGGGCGGCATCGGCACCGAGCACTCCGTTCCCCGCCTCATGAAGGGCCAGGGCTGCATCATCGGCGCCGGCGCCCTCGACTACCCGGCCGAGTTCCAGGGCTCGAGCGAGAAGACGCTCGCCGGCCTCGCGATCGGCAAGACCATCACGCTCACGAGCACGTACGACCACCGCGTCATCCAGGGCGCGGGATCGGGTGAATACCTGAAGATCGTGCACGAGATGCTCATCGGCAAGCGCAACTTCTATGAAGACATCTTCGCGGCGCTGCGCATCCCCTACGACCCGATCCACTGGGCCCCCGACATCAGCGTCGACCTGGCGAGCGCCGTCGACAAGACTGCCCGCGTGCAGGAGCTCATCAACGCGTTCCGCGTGCGCGGCCACCTGATGGCCGACATCGACCCACTTGAGTACAAGCAGCGGTCACACCCCGACCTCGACATCGCGAGCCACGGCCTGACCTTCTGGGACCTCGATCGCGAGTTCGTCACCGGTCAGTTCGGCGGCGACAAGCGCCAGATGAAGCTGCGCGACATCCTCGGCGTGCTCCGCGACTCGTACTGCCGCACGATCGGCGTCGAGTACATGCACATCCAGGACCCTGCCCAGCGCAAGTGGTTCCAAGACAAGCTGGAGCGCGGCTACGAGAAGCCTTCGCACGACGAGCAGCTCCGCATCCTCGGCAAGCTCAACGAGGCCGAGGCGTTCGAGACCTTCCTGCAGACCAAGTACGTCGGTCAGAAGCGCTTCAGCCTCGAGGGCGGCGAGTCGACCATCGCACTGCTCGACACCATCCTTCAGGGGGCGGCAGAGGCCGAACTCGACGAGGTCGCCATCGGCATGGCCCACCGCGGCCGCCTGAACGTGCTGACCAACATCGCCGGCAAGACCTACGGTCAGATCTTCCGCGAGTTCGAGGGAACGCAAGACCCTCGCACGGTTCAGGGCTCCGGCGACGTCAAGTACCACCTCGGCACCGAGGGCACCTTCAAGGGCGCGAACGGCGAAGAGATCCCCGTCTATCTGGCGGCCAACCCCTCGCACCTCGAAGCCAACGACGGCGTCACGGAGGGCATCGTGCGCGCCAAGCAAGACAGGCGCCCGCCGATGACGTTCCTGACGCTGCCCATCCTGATCCACGGCGACGCGGCCATGGCGGGCCAGGGCGTGGTCGTCGAGACCCTCCAGATGTCTCAGCTGCGCGGATACCGCACCGGCGGCACCATCCACGTCAACATCAACAACCAGGTCGGCTTCACCACCTCGCCGAGCGAGTCCCGCTCCTCGGTGTACTCGACGGATGTCGCCAAGACCATCCAGGCCCCGATCTTCCACGTGAACGGCGACGACCCCGAGTCGGTCGTGCGCGTCGCGCAGCTCGCGTTCGAGTACCGCCAGGAGTTCAAGCGCGACGTGGTCATCGACCTCGTCTGCTACCGCCGCCGCGGTCACAACGAGGGCGACGACCCCTCGATGACGCAGCCGCTCATGTACAACCTGATCGAGGCCAAGCGCTCCGTGCGCCGGCTGTACACCGAGGCCCTCGTCGGCCGCGGTGACATCACGCAGGAAGAGTTCGAGCAGGCGCACCGCGACTTCCAGGACCGCCTGGAGCGCGCGTTCATGGAGACGCACGCGGCGCAGACCAACTCCGTTCCGGTCGTGACCGGCGACGTCGAGACGGTCGCCGACCTCGAGCTCCCCACCGCTCAGCAGAACGAGGGTGCGGGCGAGCCGGAGACCACCGGTGTGAGCGAGCAGGTCATCCAGCTCATCGGCGACGCCTTCAACAACCCGCCCGCCGGTTTCACCGTTCACCCGAAGCTGCAGCAGCTGCTGAACAAGCGTTTCGAGATGAGCCGCAACGGCGGCATCGACTGGGGCTTCGGCGAGCTGCTGGCCCTGGGTTCCGTGCTGCTCGAGGGAACCCCGGTGCGCATGGCCGGACAGGACACCCGCCGCGGCACCTTCGTGCAGCGTCACGCGGTGCTCCACGACCGCGCGAACGGTCAGGAATGGCTGCCGCTGGCGAACCTCAGCGAGAACCAGGCCAAGTTCTGGATCTACGACTCGCTGCTCAGCGAGTACGCGGCCATGGGCTTCGAGTACGGCTACTCCGTCGAGCGAGCGGATGCTCTCGTGCTCTGGGAGGCACAGTTCGGCGACTTCGCCAACGGCGCCCAGATCATCGTCGACGAGTTCGTGTCGTCGGCCGAGCAGAAATGGGGCCAGCGCTCTTCCGTCGTGCTGCTCCTTCCGCACGGCTACGAGGGGCAGGGGCCCGACCACTCGAGCGCCCGCATCGAGCGCTACCTGCAGATGTGTGCCGAGAACAACATGACCGTCGCACGTCCGTCGACTCCGGCCTCGTACTTCCACCTGCTGCGTCGCCAGGCTTACGCGCGGCCGCGCCGCCCGCTGGTCGTTTTCACCCCGAAGGCGATGCTGCGGCTGCGCGGTGCGTCCAGCTCGATCGACGAGTTCACGAGCGGCCGGTTCGAGCCGGTGATCGACGACGCCCGCATCCAGGACCGCGGTGCGGTGAAGCGGGTGCTGCTCATGGCCGGCAAGCTCTATTACGACCTGCTGAACGAGCTCGAGAAGAACCCGAACCCGGAGATCGCCCTCGTTCGCGTCGAGCAGTTCTACCCGCTGCCCGCCGACGAGCTGAAGGCGACGGTCGACTCGTACCCCAACGCGGAACTCGTGTGGGTGCAGGACGAGCCCGAGAACCAGGGCGCGTGGCCGTTCATGGTGCTGGAGACCTCCAAGCTCGGGCCGCGCCCGCTCGGCGTGATCTCCCGCCCCGCGTCGGCCTCCCCCGCCGCCGGTTCGGCCAAGCGTCACGCGCAGGAGCAGAGCGTTCTCATCCAGCGCGCGCTGTCGCTGTAGTCGCGTCATCTGTGAGAAGGGCCCCGACCGTGTGGTGGGGGCCCTTCTCACGTTCTGTCCGCCGTCGTAGGCTGCGGGCATGACCGCACTGACGAACCACCGCCTCGGCGAGCCCTGCTGGGTCGACTACGCGAGCAGCGACCTCGACGTGTCTCGCGAGTTCTACACGTCGCTGTTCGGCTGGACGGCGGATGTCGCGCCGCCCGAGTACGGCGGCTACGTCACGATGCGCTCCAACGGCCGAGCGGTGGCGGGCATGGGGTCGGCCATGGGCGACATGCAGCGGGACACCTGGACGACCTATCTCCTCGTCGAGGACGCCGCGAACACCGAGCGCACTGCCGTCGACTCGCACGCCCAGGTGTCTGCACCCACGATGACCGTCGGTGATCGCGGCTCGATGGCGGTGCTCGCCGACCCGGGCGGTGCAGCGATCGGCATCTGGGAGCCGGAGGGTTTCCGCGGCTTCGAGGCGGTCGCGGAGGTCGGAGCGCCGGCCTGGCACGAACTGTATGCTCGCGACTTCCTAGCCCAACTCGACTTCTACACGACCGTCTTCGGCTGGTCGACCCAGGTGCTCGGCGACACGGCGGACTTCCGCTACTCGACGTTCGGTCCGGAGGGTTCACCCGCCGGCGGCGTCTTCGACGCCGACAAGACGCTCCCCGACGGTGTTCCGTCGCACTGGACGATCTACTTCGGTGTGGAAGACGCCGACACCGCGTGCGCCCGGGCGGTCGAGCTGGGCGGTACGGTCATCCGCGACCCTTGGGTCAGCGAGTTCGGCCGCTTCGCGCAGGCGAACGACCCGCTCGGCGGCATGTTCCTCCTGCACCAGGTGCGTTAGGCCGCGACGGCGGCCCTCATGCCTAGTGGGTGGCCTGGATCGAACGGATGCGCAGCAGCACCTCGGTGCGCAGCGTCTCCGGAGCGGTCTCCTTGCAGGCGCGCTGCACCACCTCGGTGAGCACGACGCTCAGGTGCGCCTCGTCGGCGCATCCGTCGCACGAGGCGAGGTGTTCGCGGATGTCTGTAGCGTCTTCGCTGCAGAGCTCGTTGCGAAGGTACTCCTCGAGATCTTGCTTGGCTTTCTCGCAGCCGCAGTCGGTCATTTCTTGCTCCTGGAGGTTTGCACGGCGGGGGCTCGGACGGCGGAGAGCCCTCGTTCGTGCGCGTAGTCGGTGAGAAGTTCCCGCAGCATGCGACGGCCGCGGTGGAGGCGGCTCATCACGGTGCCGATCGGGGTTTTCATGATGTCGGCGATCTCCTGGTAGGAGAATCCTTCGACGTCGGCGAAATAGACGGCCATCCGGAAATCCTCGGGGATGGCCTGCAGCGCGTCTTTGACGGCGCTGTCGGGCAGGTGGTCGATCGCTTCGGCCTCGGCCGACCGGGTGGTCGACGACGTGAACGACTCGGCGCCACCGAGCTGCCAGTCTTCGAGTTCGTCGATCGCCCCCTGGTACGGCTCGCGCTGCTTCTTGCGATACGTGTTGATGAACGTGTTGGTGAGGATGCGGTACAGCCAGGCCTTCAGGTTGGTGCCCTGCTGGAACTGGCGGAACGCCGCGTAGGCCTTCACGAACGTCTCCTGCACCAGATCTTGCGCGTCGGCGGGATTTCTGGTCATGCGAAGTGCGGCCGCGTACAGCTGATCCATGTACTGGAGGGCCTGCTCTTCGAAGAGCGAACCGAGCGCAGTCGTCTCGTCTTGCTGAGCGACTGATTCGTCGGGAGAGGTGTCGTCGGTGGTGGTCATCACCGGCCAGTCTAGTTCTGCCAGTGCGCCGGCACTGGGAGAGTCCAGAACAGCTGTGGATGCCACGACGGTCCTTCCTTCGGTCTCAAACGCGGATAATCTTGACAACAATGCTCATCTCGAAATATTCCGCGCCCGAGTTCGATCCTTACGGCGACAACACGCACGACGAGCCGACCACCCTGTGGCCCGCGCCCGTCGCCTCCGGCGCGCTGACCGCATCCGTCTCCCTTCCGGGGTCGAAGTCGCTGACGGCCCGTGAACTCGTGCTCGCGGCGCTTGCCGACGGTCCGTCGCTGCTGCGCGCCCCTCTGCACTCGCGCGACACCACCAACATGGTGGCGGCGCTTCGCTCCCTCGGCGTCGGCATCGAGGAGAAGCCGGGCAGCGGGGAGTTCGGCGCAGACCTGCTCGTGACGCCGCCGGAGGAACTCTTCGGAAGCACCACCATCGATTGCGGCCAGGCCGGAACGGTGATGCGGTTCGTCCCCCCGGTCGCCGGCCTCGCGCTCGGCCCGACGATGTTCGACGCCGATGATTCAGCCCGCGGGCGGCCGATGCGGTCCATCATCTCCTCGCTGCGCGACCTCGGCGTCGACATCAACGACGACGGCCGCGGCTCCCTGCCCTTCACGGTGCACGGCACGGGCCGTGTCGCCGGAGGGGCGATCTCGATCGACGCCTCGTCGTCGAGCCAGTTCGTGAGCGCGCTGCTGCTGTCGGCGCCCCGCTTCGAGAACGGCCTCGACCTCACCCACTCGGGCGAGCGTCTGCCGAGCCTCCCCCACATCGAGATGACCATCGCGAGCCTCGCAGCACGCGGCGTCGTCGTCGAGTCGCCGGAGGTCGGCCACTGGATCGTCGCGCCCGGCTCGATCCGCGCGGTAGACGTCGACATCGAGCCGGACCTCTCGAACGCGGCTCCCTTCCTTGCCGCTGCCGTCGTCACTGGCGGCTCCATCACGATCTCAGGCTGGCCCGCCGCAACGACGCAGGTGGGCGACGACCTCGCCGACCTGCTTCCGCTCTTCGGAGCCACCGTCACGCGTGACGGTGATCGCCTCACCGTCACCGGGGGCGACTCCGTCCGCGGCATCACCGTCGACCTCAGCACCGGTGGCGAGCTCGCACCCGCCATCGTCGCGATCGCCGCTCTGGCCGACGGTCCGAGCGAGATCACCGGGATCGGCCACATCCGCCACCACGAGACCGATCGCCTGGCGGCCCTCGCCGCCGAGATCAACGGCCTGGGCGGCGCGGTGACCGAGCTGCCCGACGGGCTCCGCATCGAGCCGAAGCCCCTTCACGGCAGCGTGTGGCGCAGTTATGAGGACCACAGGATGGCGACCGCCGGCGCGATCATCGGCCTCGCAGTTCCCGGCGTGGAGATCGAGAATGTCGCCACGACCGCCAAAACCCTGCCGCAGTTCACCGAGCTGTGGCAGCGGATGGTCGAGGAAGGCACCGCATAGATGTCGTGGTGGGCGGACGAAGACGACGATGAGGATGTGCTCGACGCATACGACGAGTCGAGCATACGATCCCGTCCCAACCCCAAGGGCAACCGCCCGCGCAGCAAGCAGCGTCCCGAGCACGCGGACGCACGGATAGCCAGGGTGCTCGGCGTCGATCGAGGTCGCTACACTGTGCTCCTCGACGAGAACACCCCCACAGAGCACCAGGTGACGTCGACCCGCGCCAGCGAACTGCGCAAGCACGCGATCGTCACCGGCGACAGGGTCGCGGTCGTCGGCGACACGTCCGGAGACGACGGCACCCTCTCGCGCATCGTCCGCATCGAACCGCGCACGACCCTGCTGCGCAGGAGCGCCGACGACAC
This sequence comes from Leifsonia sp. NPDC058292, assembly GCF_042880955.1. Lineage (NCBI taxonomy): Bacteria > Bacillati > Actinomycetota > Actinomycetes > Micrococcales > Microbacteriaceae > Leifsonia > Leifsonia sp. NPDC058292. Next base: position 120,070 of record NZ_JBHVYL010000003.1, on the reverse strand, counting down.
CGACGAGGTCGAACGCGTCATCGTCGCGAACGCCGACCAGATGCTCATCGTCGTCGCGGCCGCGAATCCCGAACCCCGCACCCGCCTGGTCGACCGCTATCTGGTCGCCGCCTACGACGCCGGGATCAGTCCGATGCTGTGCGTGACGAAGATCGACCTGGCGGACCCTTCGCCCTTCCTCCAGAACTTCGCCGGGCTCGACCTCCCGGTCTTCACGAGTCGCGAAGACCACATCCCGGTCGATGAGATCAAGAGCGCCCTGGTCGGCCACGACACGGTGGTCGTCGGCCACTCGGGCGTCGGCAAGTCGACGCTCGTCAACGAGATCGTGCCGGGCGCCAAGCGCGCGACAGGGCACGTCAACGTCGTGACCGGCCGCGGGCGGCACACATCGTCGTCGACCGTGTCGCTGCGGGTCGAGAACGGCGAAGGCCGCGGCTGGGTCATCGACACCCCGGGCGTGCGGTCGTTCGGCCTCGGGCACATCGACACCGACAGCATCCTCAAATCGTTCACCGACCTCGCCGAGCTCTCGGAGGACTGCCCGCGCGGATGCACGCACCTGCCCGATGCCCCCGACTGCGCGATCGTGGAGGCGGTCGAGAGCGGCAGGCTCGGCGAGATGGGCCGCGTGCGACTCGACTCGTTGCAGCGGCTGCTCGCGACGTTCGCGACGGCTCCGGGATCCGGTGGCGGTTCGGGCGAGCGTCGCTGAGAGAATGGGGAAATGGATGACATCAAGCTCGAAGCCGGCACCGCCTCCCCCGCGTTCACGCTGACCGATCAAGACGGAACCGACGTCTCGCTCGGCGACTTCGCCGGCAAGAAAGTGATCGTGTACTTCTACCCGGCTGCCATGACGCCGGGCTGCACAAAAGAGGCCTGCGACTTTCGCGACAACCTCAATTCGCTCGCTGCGGCCGGATACCAGGTGATCGGCATCTCCAAAGACGCGCCGGCCAAGAACAAGCAGTTCCAGGAGCAGGAGCACCTCAACTTCCCACTGCTGTCCGATGAAGATCTGGCCGTTCACAAGGCATACGGCGCTTACGGCGAGAAGAAACTCTACGGCAAGACGGTCACCGGTGTCATCCGCTCGACGTTCGTGATCGATCCCGATGGGAGCATCCGTCTGCCGCTCTACAACGTCAAAGCGACCGGCCACGTGGCGAGCCTGCGCAAGAAGCTCGGCCTCGACGCCTGAACCGGCAGAAATACAAACATTTACAATTTTGGATGACTCATCCTAAAGTCGGTACTGCGACGACGAAGTCGCAGTACCGATGAAGGAGTACACGTTGAGCACATCCACCAACCTTGCCGACCCCGCACCGCTCGGGCTCAGCGCCTTCGGGCTCACCACCCTCATACTGAGTCTCGCGAACGCCGGCATCGTGCCAGAGGCCGGAGCCGCCGTCATCGGTATGGCCCTGTTCTTCGGCGGGCTCACCCAGGCTGCGGCAGGCATGTGGGAGTTCGCCCGCGGCAACACTTTCGGCGCCACCGCCTTCTCGTCGTTCGGCGCGTTCTGGCTGGCCTTCTGGTGGCTGCAGACGAACCCTGAAGTCGCACAGAAGGCAGGTGCGGCCGGCGTCGGAACGTTCCTGGTCGTCTGGCTGGTGCTCACGGCGCTCCTCACCGTCGCCGCGGCGAAGACCAACGGCGCCACGCTCACCGTCTTCGTTCTCCTCACCCTCACGTTCGCCGCTCTCACGATCGGCGACTTCACCACCCTCGTCGGCTTCACCCGGGTGGGCGGCTGGCTCGGCATCGCAACGGCCGCGGCAGCCCTATACACGGCCTGGGCGGGCGTGACGAACGCCACCTGGAAGCGCGACGTGCTGCCCGTTTGGCCGCGCGGTTAGCCCACACGAACTTCGGTCGCCGCGCCACGCGAATCACCGTGGCGCGGCTTCGTACGTGCGCGCGGCGACCGGACCCGACGCCGGCTGTCGTCGCTAGCGCTCCGCGGGAAGCCGCGGAACCGAGTCGAGCAACGTGCGGGTGTAAGGATCGGCGGGAGACCCCAGAACGGCGCGCGTGTCCCCCTGCTCCACGACTCGGCCGCCTCGCAGCACGACGGTCTGCTCGCACAGCGCCGCGACCACACCGAGGTCGTGCGACACCATCACCACGGTCATCCCCTCGCGCTCTCCGAGTCGGGCGAGAAGCTCGATGATCTGGATGCGGGTGGTCACATCGAGCGCGCTGACCGGCTCGTCGGCGAGAAGGATGCGCGGGCGCGCCACGACGGCGCGCGCGATCGCGATGCGCTGGCGCTGCCCGCCGGAGAATTCGTGCGGATACCGGCGGGCTGCGTCGGCGGGAAGACCGACGGACTGGAGGGCCTCGGCGACGCGCTGCGCCGCTGCCGCGCCTGAGGCCACCCCGAGCGAGCGGAGCGGTTCGCCGACGATGCGATCGACGTTCTGCCGAGGGTCGAGCGACGAATACGGGTCTTGGAACACCGTCTGAACGCTGCGGCGGAACTCGCGCATGCGCCTGCGGTCGCGGCGGTCGAGCGGCACCCCGTCGAAGAGCATCGCACCGCTCGTCGGGGCGGTCAGCCCGAGCAGGAGGGAGAGCACCGTGGTCTTGCCCGCGCCCGACTCGCCGACCAGACCGACACTGCGACCGGCCTCGATCGCGAACGACACGTTCTCCAGCGCGGGTTTCGCGCTGCGACGGTAGGTGAAGCCTGCGTCACGCAGTTCGAGCACGGCCATCACGACACCTCCAGAGCCGCGTCGAGCTCGCGGGCGCTCCGGACGAGTTCGACCGTGTACGGGTCGGAGGGCACGCTGAGCAACTGCGCCATCGTTCCGCGCTCGACGACGCGCCCATCACGGAGCACGATGGCGCGATCGGTCATCTTGGAAACAACCGCGAGGTCGTGACTAACGAACACGAGCGCCATCCCCCGCTCAACGACCAGGGAGTCGAGCAGGGCGAGAACCTCGGCCTGAACGGTCACGTCGAGAGCGGTCGTCGGCTCGTCTGCGATCAGAAGTCTCGGCCGGCAGGCGAGAGCGGCGGCGATGGCGACGCGCTGACGCTGCCCGCCCGAGATCTCGTGCGGGTAGGCGCGTGCGATGCGCTCCGGGTCGGGCAATCGCACCTCTGCGAGCGCTTGAAGCACCGCTTCGCGCAGGGCCGCTCCGCGCAGGCCGAGGTGCCTGCGCAACGGTTCGGCGACCTGCTTGCCGAGGCGCATCAAGGGGTCGAGGGCGGTGAGCGGCTCTTGGAAGACCACCGAGGCCACGCGGCCCCGGAGATCGACGAGATCGCGTTCGCGCGCGCCGATCACTTCGACGCCGTCCAGCACGGCGCTCCCCGTCGCGACCAGGCCCGACGGCAGCAGGCCGGTGACGACGAACGAAGTGAGCGACTTGCCGGAGCCCGATTCACCGATCAGGCCGAGCCGCTCCCCCGGCGCGACCTGGAACGACACGTCGCGCACGAGTCGCGTTCCGTCACCCGACGCGACGCTCAGGCCGCGCACGTCGAGCACGGGTGCGGAGCCCGGGGTCACGGTGTCGGTTGTGGTCGTCTCAGCGGCGTTCATCGTGACCCCCGGCGGGTGGGGTCGGCCACATCCCGAAGCCCGTCGGCAACGAGGTTCACACCGATGACGAGCACGACGAGGGCGACGCCCGGCGCGATGGCTCCGACGGGAGCCACCGCGACCGTGCCCTGTGCCTCTTGAAGGAGCCTGCCCCACGATGCGTTGGGCGGCGGTGCGCCGAGACCGAGATACGACAGGCTCGCCTCCGCCAGCACTGCCACGCCGAACTGCAGGGCGAGGTTCACGCTGAGGGTGGGCCAGATGTTGGGGAGGATGTGCCGGCCGATCACACCGAGCCAACCGGTGCCCGAGGTGCGGGCGGCCGTCACGTACTGCTGGGAGAGCACGCGCTTGGCGAGCACGCGCGTGAGGCGGGCGACGACGGCGGACATGGCGAGGCCGATCGCGAGGATGGCCGTGCCGAGCGATGCTCCCTGCGCTGCGACGACGAGCATCGCGAGCAGCAGCGTCGGGAACGCGATGAGGATGTCGAGGGCAGCGGAGATGGTGTCGTCGAGCCAGGCCGAGGCGAACGCGGCGAGCAGCCCCAGAGTGATGCCGATGACGGCGCCGATCGCGACAGAACCGATGCCGACCGCCAGCGCGATTCTTGCGCCGGTCATCAGCTGGGTGGTGAGGTCGCGCCCCAGTTTGTCGGTGCCGAGCCAGTGCGTCGCTCCCGGCTGCTCCAGCCTGCCGCCGGAGATGTCGCTCGGTGCGAAGGGCAGCCAGAAGAACGACACGACGGCTATCACGACGATGATGCCGACGAGGATCAGCCCGATCGTGAGTGTCGCCGAGCGACGTCGACGGGCGCGCGGAGCCGCGGCGCGACCGTCTGGCTGCGGCGGGCCGGCGTGGCCGGCGGCCTGGTCCACGATCGCGCTCATCGGTTGCCCGAGATGCTGTGCCGCAGGCGCGGATCGATGACGCGTTGCAGGATGTCGGCCGCGAACCCGATGAGCAGCACCGCGAGAGTGCTGACGAACAGGATGCCCTGGATGTTCGGATAGTCGTGCTGCGAGATTCCGCGCAAGAGCATGCTGCCGAGGCCGGGAAGGGTGAAGACGCTCTCGACGACCACAGCGCCGAGGAAGGTCGTCGCCAGTTCGATGCCGAGGATCGAGATCACGGGAACCGCTCCGTTGCGCAGCCCGTGCCGCCACATCGCCTGGCCGAAGCTCGACCCGAGGGCCCGCGAGTTGCGCAGGTAGTCGCTGCCGATCACATCCAGCGTCGCGCTGCGCACATACCGGGCTATGGATGCGCTCATCACGATGGCCACCGTGATCACCGGGAGGGCGAGAGACGTGAGGGCGGCCGCGGGGTCTGCCCAGTCGTCGCGCGGAAAGCCACCCGATGGGAACCAGCGCAGGTTGATCGAGAACGCGCTCACGAGCAGGATGCCCACCCAGAACACGGGAACGGCTATTCCGAGCTGCGAGATGGCCGACAGAGCGATGCCGTACCAGGTGCCGGCCTTCCACGCGGCCACGAAGCCGATCACGAGCGCCAGCACGAGGGCGAGCGCGAAGGACAGCAGGGTGAGCGGGATGGTCACGGCCAGCCGCGATGCGATCTCAGGACCGACAGGCAGCGACGTGATGAACGACTCGCCGAGGTCGAACCTCAGCATGCCGCCGAACCAGGAGGCGAATTGCGCCAGGAGCGGTTGGTCGCTGCCGACCTGCTTCTGCGCCGCCGCGATCTGCTCGGGAGTGGCGTTGATCGAGAGGAGCGCGTTGGACGGGTCGCCCGGGAGCACCCGGAGCAGGAGGAAGAGCACGATCATGGCCAGCACGAGCGACACCACCAGGAACGCGGTGCGGCGCAGGATGTACTTGGTCATGATCTGTTAAGCGTAGGTGTTCGGGGAGCCGTCGAGCGGCCCCCCGAACACACTGTGGAGAAGTGCGCCCTGTGGACTACTTCTTCGTGATGTCGTAGACGAAGAACTGCGAGTTCAGCCCGTTCACCGGGTATCCGCTCACCGAGCGCGATGCGACGACGATCTGCGGGTAGAGGTAGAGCCAGGCGCTGGCCGCATCCTTCGCGATCTGTTCGTTGACCAGCTTCAGCTTCGCCGTCTGCTCGTCGGTGCTCGAAGCCTGCTCGGCCTCGTTCACCCACGTCGCGACCTGCGGGTTATCGTAGCCCCAGTAGAAATCGGGGTTGCCGTACCAGACCACGTCGCGGTCGTTCACGTGCTCCTGCAGCGTCGCCTGGAAGTCGTGGTCTTTGAACACCTTCGAGTACCACTCGTCGGCCGAGATCGAGTTGATGTTCACGGTGATGCCCACCTTGGCGAGCTCGCTCTTCAAGAACTCGGCGACAGCCGGGTGCGGGTCGTACGTCGGAGTGTCGAGCGTGAACGTGAAACCGTTCGGCAGGCCGGACGCGGCGAGCTCCTTCTTGGCCAGGGCGACGTCGTACGGGTTCACCTTGGTGAGGTCTTCGTACCAGGGGTCGCTCGGCGGAACCATGGAACCGATGAGCGTTCCGTACTTGCCCCAGATCGACTGCAGCAGCTTCTTCGTGTCGATCGCCGAGTAGACCGCCTTGCGAACCTCGGCCTTGTCGAACGGAGCGACCTTGTCGTTGAAGGCGAGAAGCTCCTTCGTTGTCGACTTGCCGTTGCTGATCTTGTAGTCGCCGTTGCCGTCGAACTGGGTCAGCGCATCCGGGCTCTGGATGCTCGTCACGATGTCGACCTGGTTGGTCAGAAGGGCGTTCGACAGGGCGGTGGCGTCGGTGAAGTAGTCGAACACGACCTCTTTGTTCTTCGCCTTCGTGCCCCAGTAGCCGCTCCAGCGCTCGAGGCTGAGCGAGCTTCCGCGCTTCCAGGTGCCGAGCTTGTAGGGGCCGGTGCCGTCTTCCGCGGTCTTGTAGTTCGACGTGCCAGGGCCGAGGATCCACACGTAGCTCAGGTTGTACGGCAGCGAGATCGATCGGCTCTTCAGAGTGATGACCACCGTCTTGTCGTCAGGGGTGTCGATCTTCGAGATCACGTCGAGCTGCGACTTGCGGGCCGACTGCGAGTCGGGCGCGGTGACCCGTTCGATGCTCGACTTGACCGCGGCGCTCGTCAGAGGCTTGCCGGAGTGGAATTTGACGCCGTCGCGCAGCGTGAACGTGTAGGTGAGCCCGTCGTCACTGGCCTTGTAGTCGGTCGCGAGCAGCGGCTCGACCTTGCCATCGTCGGTGAGCTTGAACAGGCCTTCGTAGACGTTGCCGTTCAGCGCTTCCACGACGCCCTGGCCGCCACCACCGGTGTTGTCGAGGTTCTGCGGTTCGTAGAGCGATCCGACGGCGATCGACGCGTCAGCGCCCGATCCGCTCGACGAGGATCCGCCGGAGCAGCCGGCCAGAGCCAGCGTGGTCGCGACGACCGTGGCGAGCACGGCGATGAGCGGGGTTTTTCTCAACAGAGTTCTCCTGGGTGTGCTGTGTGGGGGTTTGTGGTGCAGCTGGTCAGTGACCGGAGGGGCCCGAGGCGTCGGACCGGAAGACGACGACCTTCTCTCCCGCCTCGACGGGCAGGTCGCACCGGTTGTTGCGCGGCGGCAGCGGACAGTTGTACTGGTCTGAGAAGCCGCACGGGGGCACGAAGGCGCGGTTGAAGTCGAGCACGACGTCGTCTCCGTCGCGGGTCACGAAGAGGAAACGCCCGGAGGCGTATGTGCCGTCGGGGCCGGAGTGCCCGTTGGTCGAGTCGCCGAAGACCAGCAGAAGGGTGCCGTCGTCGTCGAACGCGCTCAGCGTGTAATCGACTCCGTCGCGGCTGAAGGTGATGTCGCCGGGCACGACCAGGTCGCGCGTGCCGCCGTTGTCCCGGATGTGCTCGAAGGGCACAGTGCGGTCGGACGCCACGGGAGTGAACCGGGCCTGGATGACCCAGTCGGGGTCGAACGGGAAAGCGGTCACCGTGTCGAACGCGCGGATCGCCGGCGAGTCCGCATCCCACAACCGCAGTCCGCGCTGAGGTGCGCCGGTCTCGAGATCGGTGCGCGACAGCTCGGTCGCGGTCACCGTGGACGGCTGGCCGACGAGCGCGTCGGCGACCGTGGTTGCGTCATCGGGCGCCAGCCAGCGCGTCTCGACGAGGCTCAGGTTGCCGGTGGGCCCGGCCACCGATGCGAGGCGCCACTGGCGCCAGGCGTCATAGCCGGCGCGGGCGGCTTCGATGGTCTGCGGGGACGCAAGAGGGGCGGAGGGCGCGGGGGCGACGGGAGAGATTTCAGACACGATGTCGGGCATAACGTTCTGAGTCTGAAACTTGTTCCCGAGAACGCCTAGTCGTGTTGCGTCGTGTTGCGCGTGGTTGCGCGGATGACCTGCGGAGACAGAGCCAGGATCACCCCGACGACCGCGGGCACCAGCAGCGCCCAACCGAGATCCGGACGAGCGAAGATGCCCTGAAAACTGCCGACGGCGATGGCGATCTGCAGAATCTGGATGGTCACCGCGGAAGCCCGCGACCAGCTCTGTCCTCGCAGCACGGCGATCGAAGTGCCGACCACCCAGGCCGCCGCGATGGCGACGAGCACGAAGATCGCGATGGCGCTGGCGAACGACTGGGGCGTCACCGTCAGCAGGTCGATCAGCAGCCACACGGTCAAGGAGACGACCAGTGCGCTCTCGAGAAACAGCACGACGGCGAGTGCGATCAGGAGCGGTGGCCGGCTGGATGAGCGCCTCTCGGGCGCCGGAACTATATCATTCATGGGTTTCCGACTCGTGTTCACAGCGTTATCCCATACAAAACTATTGATTCATGTTAAGGGCTATGGGAGCATATTTGAGGTCGAGTTAGCGCTCACAGGGTCGTGGGCAGGTCTATCCCCACGGATCAATGAACCCTGTAGCTCGACTGCTTACCACGCATTCTAGGCCGATCGGCCATGCACACAGCAATTAAGGAGCACCCCCATGGACTGGCGCGATAAAGCTGCCTGCCTCACAGCGGACCCGGAACTTTTCTTCCCCGTCGGGAACACCGGGCCCGCCGTCGACCAGATCGACAAGGCGAAGGCCGTGTGCGCCCGGTGCACCGTCACCGAGATCTGCCTGCAGTACGCACTCGAGACCGGTCAGGACTCAGGCGTCTGGGGCGGTCTCTCCGAAGACGAGCGTCGCGCCCTCAAGCGTCGCGCCGCTCGCGCCCGCCGCGCTTCCTAGCGCGGAGCCTTCCGGCCGCGGCGCCCCCTAGTCGCCGCGCTTGCGCATCCGAGGCCTCTGCAGCCCCCTCCACACCTAGCTCACGAGGGGGCGCAGGGTGACCTCGGATTCTTCTTTGGTCAGGACTTGGTGAGATAGCGCAGCGGGATCTCGATCGTCACCTCTGTGCCCTGGCCCATCATGGTGTGCCAGTCGATCGTTCCGCCGAGCTCGCCCTGAATGAGCGTGCGGACGATCTGCGTTCCGAGGCCGCTGCCCACCTTGCCCTCGGGCAGCCCGGAGCCGTTGTCGACGACCTTGACGGTGAGGGACTCCTCCGACCTGTCGGCGATGATCTCCACCTGCCCCTCCCGCCCTGCGAGCCCGTGCTCGACGGCGTTGGTCACGAGTTCCGTCAGCGCCAGAGCCAGCGGTGTCGCATACTCGCTCGGCAGAGATCCGAAGCTGCCGGATGATTTGGGGTGCACCGTCGTGTTGTGACTCGACGCGACCTCGGCCACGAGAAGCAGCACCCTGTCGAAGACGTCGTCGAAGTCGACGATCTGGGCGAGACCCGTCGACAGCGTGTCGTGCACGACAGCGATCGCCGCGACGCGGCGCATCGCCTGGCTGAGGGCCTCCCGCGCCTCCTCGGAGTGCGTCCGCCGTGCCTGGATGCGCAGCAGGGACGCGACCGTCTGCAGGTTGTTCTTGACGCGGTGGTGGATCTCGCGGATCGTCGCGTCTTTCGTGATGAGCTCCCGCTCCTGGTGACGCAGCTCGCTCACGTCGCGACAGAGCACGATCGCGCCCACCCGCTCACCGCGGTTGCGGATCGGGATCGCGCGCAACGACACCGTCACGCCGCGAGCCTCGATGTCGGTGCGCCAGGGAGCGCGACCGGTCACGACCAGCGGCAGTGACTCATCCACCGTCATCCGGCCGCTGAGCAGACGCGTCGTCACCGTCGCCAGAGACTCCCCTTCGAGCTCCTCGGTGAACCCCATCCGGTTGAACGCCGACAGCGCGTTCGGGCTCGCGAAGGTCGTGAAACCGTCGACGTCGAGACGGATGAGGCCATCGGATGCGCGCGGAGCGCCCCGGCGCGGCCCGGTCGGCGCTCCCAGATCGGGGAAGTCGCCCGACGCGATCATGTTGAACAGGTCGTTGGCGCAGTCGTTGAAGGTCAGCTCCTGACGCCCCGGGGTGCGGGTCTCGCTGAGGTTCGTGTGCCGGGTGATGACGGCGACGGGCAGTTCCGCCGTGTCGGGCGAGTGCACATTGAGCCGACGGATGACCGGAACGGCGCGCACCCTGGTCGGGGTCTCCTCGAACCAGTCGGGAGCCGACGTGTCGATGATCTGCTTCGTCTCGTAGGCCTCGGTGACCTGCTGACGCCACTCCGCCTTGATGCGCTGGCCCACGAAATCCCGGTAGAAGAGGGTCGCCGCGCTCGACGGGCGCGCGTGAGCCACAGCGACGAAGCTGCCGTCGTCGGTCGGCACCCAGAGCACGATGTCGGCGAACGCCAGATCGGCCAGGAGCTGCCAGTCGCCGACCAGACCGTGCAGCCATTCGACATCGGCCTCCGAAGAGCGGCCCTGGGCAAGCACGAGATCACTGAGCGTCGACACGGAACCAGTCTAGGCAAGACGGAAAACGATGACGGAAGTTATCCACACGGCGTTGGTGCCCTGGACTCCCTCCGGCTCCGCTGATTGAGTGACAACCATGCGACGTCCGACAGGAACGGGGAAGGTTCCTCCCGGTCGAAGCCGCACCACCCGCCGTCCCAGACGGCGCAGCACCGAGGGGAAGATCAATGAGCACAGCGCTCGAATTCGACGTCCGCGACTCCGAGACGACGATCGCGACCAGGCCGTCCAGTCAGCGCCGCTGGCGCCACGTCACGCCGCCGAAGCTCCGGCCGGCGACGAGCGAGCCATCGCGAGCAGAGAGCGCCGCTGTGATCGACCTCGACGCTCGAACCGCCCCGCACGGTGAACCCGGCTCCCCAGTGCCGCTCCTGGTCAACCTCGCTCGGTGCGTCATCGAGATCCTCGCCGGCGTGCGGCAGCTCGATCAACTCTCGCGGTGGGTGAGTGACGAAGTGCATCTGAATCTGCTGCGCCGCGTCACGATCGCGGCCCGTTCTCGCGCGATCACCGGCGCAGTCGCTCAGCGGCCACGCCTGACAATCAGCGAGCCGCGGGTGACCGAGCCGGTCGACGGCGTCGTCGAGGCCGTGGTCATGGTTCACCAGCCGGCCCGCTCCCGCGCGGTCGCGATCCGTCTCGAGAGCTCGGAGGCGCGCTGGCGCGCAACCGCGATCACCGTGTTGTGACGGTCGCGGAGGGTGCAGCAGAGGCATCCCGACAAGCGAGCTGGGGCAGCCGTAAGGCAGCCCCAGCTCGCATCGTTCGGGTGTCGGTCAGCGCTTCTTGCCCTGAGCGCGACGGTCGGCGCGGTTGGTCGGCGCGGGCTGATCGGCGTCGCCGATCTTCTGACCGAAAGCTCCACGCTGCGTCGCACCCTGCGCGGGCGGCTCGCTCGGGGCCGCCTGCTGCTGAGCCGCGCGCTGCGCACGAGCCGTCGCCGCCTGCTCCAGCTGTCCGCGCTGGTTGCGCACCTCGACGCCACCGGCATCGCTCGGCGCGGAGTAGCTGAGTGCCGCTTCGCCTTCGCCGCGACCCAGTCCCTTCGCCGCCACGCTCGGAGCTTCGACCTCGCCGGCGCCCTGGTTGACCTCGACCTCCAGGTTGAACAGGAAGCCGACCGTCTCTTCGCGGATGGAACCCATCATCTGCTGGAACATCGCGTAGCCCTCGCGCTGGTACTCGACCAGCGGGTCGCGCTGCGCCATGGCACGCAGGCCGATGCCGTCTTTCAGGTAGTCCATCTCGTAGAGGTGATCGCGCCAGCGGCGGTCGATCACCGAGAGAACGACGCGACGCTCCAGCTCGCGCATCGCGGGTGCGCCGAGTGACTCTTCGCGGTTCTTGTACGCGATCCGGGCGTCGGAGAGAATCTCGCGGCGCATGAAGTCGCGGTTGATTTTGCCCTTGTTTCCGGCCTCGGTGATGACCTCGTCGATCGTCACGCCCACCGGGTAGAGGGTCTTGAGCTCGCTCCACAGGGCGTCGAAGTCCCAGTCATCGCCGTTGCCGTCGCCCGTGTGAGCGTCGAGGATGTCGTCGATCACAGCGGTGAGGAACTGCTGTGCGCGCTCGTGGAGGTCGTCACCCTCGAGGATGTGCCTACGGTCGCTGTAGATGGCCTCGCGCTGGCGGTTCAGCACGTCGTCGTATTTCAGCACGTTCTTACGGATCTCGGCGTTGCGCGCCTCCACCTGCGACTGCGCGCTGCGGATGGCGCGGCTGACGACCTTGGACTCGATGGCCAGATCGTCGGGAACGTTGCCGCGGCCCATCAGGCTCTCGGCTGCGCCGGCGTTGAAGAGACGCATGAGGTCGTCGGTGAGCGACAGGTAGAACCGGCTCTCGCCGGGGTCGCCCTGACGGCCGGAACGTCCGCGCAACTGGTTGTCGATACGGCGGGACTCGTGGCGCTCGGTTCCGAGCACGTAGAGACCGCCAGCGGCGACGACCTTCTCGGCTTCTTCCTGCACCTTGGCCTTCACATCGGTGAAGACCTCTTCCCACGCAGCTTCGTACTCCTCGGGGGTGTCGATCGGCGACAGCCCGCGAGAGTTCATCTCGGCGACGGCGAGGAACTCGGCGTTGCCGCCGAGCATGACGTCTGTTCCGCGGCCGGCCATGTTGGTGGCGACGGTCACGGAGCCCAGTCGGCCTGCCTGAGCCACGATCGCCGCTTCACGCGCGTGGTTCTTGGCGTTCAGCACCTCGTGCCGAACGCCCTTCTTGGCGAGGAGCCGCGACAAGTACTCGCTCTTCTCGACGCTCGTCGTGCCGACGAGAACGGGCTGGCCCTTCTCATGACGCTTCACGATGTCTTCGACCACCTGGTCGAACTTGGCCTGCTCGTTCTTGTAGACGAGGTCGGGCTGGTCTTTGCGCTGCATCGGCTTGTTCGTCGGGATGGGGACGACGCCGAGCTTGTACGTGCTCATGAACTCGGCGGCCTCGGTCTCGGCCGTACCCGTCATGCCGGACAGCTTCTTGTAGAGGCGGAAGTAGTTCTGCAGGGTCACGGTGGCGAGAGTCTGGTTCTCGGCCTTGACCTCGACACCCTCTTTCGCCTCGATCGCCTGGTGGATTCCCTCGTTGTAGCGGCGGCCCATCAGGATGCGGCCCGTGTGCTCGTCGACGATGAGCACCTCGCCGTTCATCACGACGTAGTCTTTGTCGCGCTTGAACAGCGCGTTCGCTTTGATCGCGTTGTTGAGGAACGAGATCAGGGGCGTGTTCGCCGACTCGTACAGGTTGTCGATGCCGAGGTAGTCCTCGACCTTCTCGATACCGGGCTCCAGCACACCGACAGTGCGCTTCTTCTCGTCCACCTCGAAGTCCACGTCGGGCTCCAGGCGCTTCGCGAGACTCGCGAACTCGTTGAACCACCGGTTCGCCTCGCCTGAGGACGGCCCGGAGATGATCAGCGGGGTGCGCGCCTCGTCGATGAGGATCGAGTCGACCTCATCGACGATCGCATAGAAGTGGCCGCGCTGCACCATGTCGCTCGCCTGCCACGCCATGTTGTCGCGGAGGTAGTCGAAGCCGAACTCGTTGTTCGTTCCGTACGTGATGTCGGCCGCGTACTGCTCGCGCCGCTCTTCGGGCGTCTGGCCCGACAGGATGACGCCGGTGCTCATCCCCAGAGCGCGGAAGACGCGCCCCATGAGCTCGGACTGGTAGCTCGCCAGGTAGTCGTTGACCGTGATGACGTGCACGCCTCGGCTGGCGATCGCGTTCAGGTATGCCGCCGTCGTGGCGACCAGGGTCTTGCCCTCACCGGTCTTCATCTCAGCGATGTTGCCGAGGTGAAGCGCCGCGCCGCCCATGATCTGCACATCGAAGTGCCGCATGCCGAGGGTGCGCTTGGCCGCCTCACGCACGGCGGCGAACGCCTCGGGAAGCAGGTCGTCGAGCGATTCGCCGTTGCTGTAGCGTTCGCGAAGCTCGACCGTCTCGTGCATGAGTTCTTCGTCGGTGAGTTCGCTGAAGTCGTCTTCAAGCGCGTTCACGGCTTTGGCGTAAGCCTCCAGCCGACGGAGGGTACGGCCCTCGCCGACGCGGAGAACCCTTTCCAGTACTGAGGCCACCTATGCACTCCACTTGGTCTGTTGAGGCGAAGTTCGCCCGGGTAGAAACTCCCCCAATGCTAGTGGGTTGAGCAAGTGCTTTCCTGAGAGAGGACGCCGATGGACGTCACCGCCTGGGTGACGTCCATCGACGCGTTCGTGGGCGCCTTGCGTCAGGCGTCGAGCTTGCGACTGGCGGTCGCGACCTCCTGCAGCTCGTCGGCGTCGCCGTCGAGTGAGATCACCCCGTAGTCCCAGCCTTTGCGGCGGTAGACGACGCTGGGGCGCTCGGTCTCGTGGTCGATGAAGAGGTAGAAGTCGTGGCCGACGAGCTCCATGTAGTAGAGCGCGTCGTCGACGGTCATCGGCACCGTGGCGAAGACCTTCTTGCGGATCACGACAGGTGAGTAGTCGTCTTCCGTGTCGGCGGCCGCCTCGGCCTCATCGGACACCACGGGGATGCTCCCCGTGCGAACCTGGTCGAGCACGGCGACCGGTGCGGCCGCGATCCCGACTGCGCTGAACCCGTCGGTGCTCGCCTCACGCAGTGACGTGGGACGGTGCTGCCCGCGGTGGACCTTTCTGCGGTCTTTCGCTCGACGCACGCGTTCGAGGAGTTTCGCGATCGCCACGTCGAAGGCCGAGTACTTGTCCGCACCTGTCGCCTCCGCACGCACGACCGCGCCGGGGCCGACGAGCGTGAGTTCCACGCGATCGTTTCCGGATGCGGCGCCGAGCTTCTCGCTGTGACGGCTCACTTTGATCTCGAACGAGATGGCCCGTTCTGCGAGATGAGAGACCTTCGCGGCCTTCTCGGTGGCGTATTCACGGAAGCGATCAGTGATGTCCAGGTTTCGTCCGATGATGTTGATGTCCATTGCGACCTCCCTGATCTGACGTGTCACTCGCCCGGATCCCGAAGGGCGGGTCATCCACGCCTTTTCGACTACCGTAGTGCCGTCGTGGTCGGTTGGGAACCGGCAATGTCTCCTGATCCACCCTGCACTCCCTGTGTACTCGCCAGGCTCTCCCTGCGAGCTCGCCGGAGCTCGGTGTGGGCGATGGCGGCGGCCCCGATCACCACCCCGCCGACCGCCTCGATCGCGCGGGCGGCCTCGCGGACGGTGGCCCCCGAGGTGACGATGTCGTCGACGATCAGGCACGCCCGGCCCCGCAGCCGCGGCGCCGCCTCGAACGACCCTCTCCGGTTGTCCGCCCGCCCCGCCGCGGTCAGCCCCGCCTGATCCGACACCGCGCGCACCAGGCGCAGCGATGCCATCGACCGCGCCGGCGCGAGCCCGGCGCGACGGAGCGCAGCGGCGGTGGGGTGATAGCCCCGGCGCCGGAAGGCGGCGCGGGTCGACGGGATGGTGACGAGCACCAGGCCGCCGGCGCGCTCGCGAGGGTCGCAGCCCGAGACCGCGGCTGCGACGGCGGCGCGAAGAGCCTGCGCGAGCGCGCGTGTCGCATCCGTTCTCCCGTGGTCTTTGTACGCGAGGATCACCGAACGAACCACTCCCGAGTAGTCGAGCGCCGCCCAGACCGGCGGACCCGACGCCAGGTCTTGGATGCGGGTCGGTCGTGGTGTCAGCTCGGTCAAGCAGGTTCGGCACAGCGCGCGGTCGGGCGCGCCGCATCCGCTGCAGGTGACGGGCGACAGCACCGCGATGGCGTCGAGCACCGCTTCGCGCACCGACCACGCGATGGTGCTGCTATCGGGGACGCGCGCCCGGGATCGGGATGTGTTCATGGGTCAAGCCTCGGACGGAAGCGACCGTGGCGGGCGTCGTCACGCCGATCTGTGGACGGCAAGCTCCGAGGTCTCGTTGTGGAGGAGTCCGGCCCGACGAAGGCCCCGAAAAACGCCGCTACGGCTGACCCAGCTGAACCGCGACCGCGCCGACCTTGTCGGTCTGTGCCTGCCACCCTGTTCCGGTGGGCGCCTGCAGCGACCCGGCCGACGTGAGCACGAGATACCGGGAGAGACCACCGGCACCGACGATGGTTCTGCCCGCCCCCGGGCCGGCCGTCGTGCTGAGCATGCCGCCGATCGGCTGCTCCGCGATGGCTGTCGCGTCTCCCGTCGTCGAGCTCAGAACGGCGACGCCGAGCTCTCCCGTCCACGTCACCGAGCGCGGCGTGCCCGCGCCCAAGGCCAGGTCGATCGGTTCGCTCAGCGCGGTCGGCTGACCGTTCTCGCCGCGCGTCACACCGACCGCGACGAGCGAATAGGTGGAGCCGGTCTTCAGCACGGCGACGAGCCGCGCTCCGTCGCGCGAGACGGCGAAGGTCACGATCTGGGTGGCGGCCGGCCAGTTCGTCTTCACCGCCCGCGGCGCGCCGTCCGGGCCGAAGACCTCCAGGGCGCCCGGCGACGCCGACGGCACCGACCAGAGCCACCCGTCGTTGTCGATGGCCGGCGCGATCAGGCCGCTCCTGGCGTCGACCCTCGCCGCGTCGGCCGTTCGGCGCACCAGGTAGACGGCGCCGCCCTCGGCGAGCACGGCGGCCTGGTCACGCGCGGCGTTCAGCGCGACGGCCGCCGGCTTCAGCGCGACGATCTTGTCGCTCAGGCCGCTCAACTCGGTGACGGTCGATCCGCTCAACAGGCCGAACTCGCCCGAGCGGTAGACGATGGGATGCGAATCGACGGGAGGATCCTGCATGGGCGTGTTCCCGCCGCTCAGAGGAGCGACCTGCTGCACGCTCCCCTCGATCGAGAGCTGCACGGCCTGGGCGAGCGTGCCGAGGCTCGCTTCGAGCTGCAACTGCATGCGCTGAAGCTGCAGGGCGTCCGCCTGCCCGACTTCAGAGCTGAGGTCGACCCGGGCGGCGCCGTCCTGCGTGGTGACGGCGGGCACGGCCAATTGCGTGCCCTCGGGGAACGCCGTGGCCACGGCGCCGGCCAGCCACTTGGACGGTCCGGTCAGCACCGCCTTCGTGACCCGTGTCGCCGCGCTCGCGACGCGGGCGGGGAACCAGCGAGCATCCGGCACCAGATAGGCGTAGTCGTGGCTGAAGAAGTAGAGCGTCTGCTGCGTGTAGACCGCGCGGAACGTGGGCTCGTCGATCACGACCCCGTTGGGCGCGACCGAGATGCGCCATTCCCCGTTCTCTTTGCGCAGTTCGTAGCGCAGGGTGACCGGGGCCGTCGAGGAGACGGGGTGGTATGCCCCTCCGCTGTCGACATCGGCGACGGGGGCGACCTGCAGCGTCCACTGCGAGCCTTCGCTCTCGAAGACGCGATCGCGGCCCTCGTCGACCGTCACCGACTCATCCGGATTCCAGCTCGCCGACATGGCCGGGGTGAGGTACTCGCGGGCGATGGCGAAACCGTTCTTGGGGCTCGACGCCGCGTCGATGAAACCCTGCACGATGCGCTGCTGCGACGCGCCCTTCTCGGGCGGCGACGGGTTGAAGTCGAGGTCGAGCGGGTCGGTGACCTGCGCGATCGGGGCACCCTGGCGCACCGGCCCGGAGGCGGGGATGCTCGCGCAGGCAGCGAGCCCCGCCACCATCACGGCGGCGACGCCGGCAAGGAGGAGCTGTCGGATGCACCGGCTCACGCGTGCGTCTCCTTTCCGGTCGCCAGCGCAGGACCGGCGACCCCGGCATCCAGCGGTGGCAACGGCACAGGCGACGAGGTGATCTCCTTGCCCGCGACGCGTGGGAGCGTCAGCCGGAAGCACGAGCCGGCGCCGGGCGCCGACCAGACCTGCAGCCAGCCCGAGTGCAGCGTCGCGTCTTCGAGCGAGATCGCAAGGCCGAGCCCGGTGCCGCCGATGGTTCGTTTGCGCGACGGGTCGGCACGCCAGAAGCGGTCGAAGACGTGATTGACGTCTTGCTGGCTCATCCCCAGCCCGTAATCGCGAACGCTGAGGGCGACCGCGCTCTCGTTGCTGTCGACGGTGACGATGACGGGCCTGCCCTCGCCGTGCTCGATCGCGTTGCCCAGCAGGTTGCGCACGATGCGGCGGATGCGACGAGGGTCCATCCCGACGTCGAAGTACCCGCCGGGCGCTTCCAGACGCAGCTCCGAGCCGTTCTGGTCGGCGAGGGTGCGCATCTCGTCGACGGTGTCGTCGGCGAGCCGCACGAGGTTCGTCGGCTCGGGTTCCAGCGCCACCGAACCGGCGTCGTAGCGGCTGATCTCGAGGAGGTCGGAGAGCAGTCTGTCGAATCGCTCGATCTGGGTGTGCAGGAGCTCGGCCGTGCGTTCGGTGGCCGGCGGAAAGTTCTCCCGCTGGTCGTAGATCACGTCGCCCGCGAGGCGGATCGTCGTGAGCGGGGTGCGCAACTCGTGCGACACATCCGACACGAATCGTTGCTGCAGCTGCGACAGCGACGCGAGCTGATTGATCTGGCTCTGCAGGCTGTCGGCCATCCCGTTGAAGGAGCGGGCGAGCGAGGCGAACACGTCTTCGCCCTTCTCGGGGATGCGCACCGCGAGATCGCCCGAGGCCAGGCGCTCGCTCGTCTCGGCCGCAACCCGGATGGGCTGCACGACGAACCGCACGATCACCCAGGTGATGGCGCCGATGAGCAGGATGAGGGCTATCCCGGCGAGCGCGAGCGTTCCCTGCACGAAGACGAGCGTGTCTTCGGCGTCGCGGAGGTTGTAGCCGATGTAGAGCTCGTAGCGGCCGTAGCTGGGCAGGGTCAGTTGTGTGCCGACGACGATGCCGGGGTCGTCCGACCCGTCGGCGCCCGGCAACGCGACGGACTGGTAGAACTGCTTCGTTCCGCCCTTCTGCACCTGTTCGCGCAGCTCGTCGGAGATGACGACGTCGAGGCCCGGGCTGAACCTGTCGGAGGGGGCGGGAACGGTCGTGTCCTGACCGGGCACCCGATACGCCGCGACCAGGCGGCTGGAGGTCGACGTCTGCACGATGGTGAGCGCCGAGTTCAGGAGGTTCTTGCCCGAGTCGCCCGACGACACGTCGGCGGCGTTCATCGCGTTCTGAGCGGCGGTCGTCGCCCGGCTCGAGTCGCCGAGAGACTGATCGAGTCTCGACTGGTAGAGGTCGTTGCTGATGCTGAGCGACATGTACACGCCCGTCACGAGGATGGCGGCGCCGGTCAGCAGAAGGGTGATCGTCACCGTGCGCACCTGCAAGGAGGTGCGCCAGAGGCGCGCGAGCACCGACGGCACCTGCCGCCACCACTGCCCGTCCAACCACCGGTACCGCATCGCCCGATTTCTCTGTCGCGCTAGGTGACGACGCCTGCGCGGTAACCGACCCCGCGCACGGTCATGACGATCTTGGGGTTGTCCGGGTCTTGCTCGACCTTGGCGCGGAGCCGCTGCACGTGCACGTTCACCAGACGGGTGTCGGCCTTGTAGTGGTAGCCCCAGACCTGTTCGAGCAGCATCTCGCGGGTGAAGACCTGCTGCGGTTTCGACGCGAGCGCGAGCAGCAGGTCGAACTCCAGCGGTGTCAGGTTGATGCGCGAATCCCCACGCTTCACCTCGTGGCCGGCGACATCGACGAGAAGGTCTCCGATGCGCAGCTGCTCGACCGCCGGCGTCGAGGATGCGGGGCGAAGCCGCGTGCGGATCCTCGCCACCAGCTCTTTCGGGTTGAACGGCTTGACCATGTAGTCGTCGGCGCCCGACTCGAGGCCTTTGACGACGTCTGCGGTGTCGGACTTGGCGGTGAGCATGATGACGGGCGTACCCGATTCGGCCCGGATGCGGCTGCACACCTCGATGCCGTCGATTCCCGGCAGCATGAGGTCGAGCAGCACCAGGTCGGGCTTCGCAGACCGGAACGTCTCGACGGCGAGGGAACCGTCTTCGCAGAAGACCGGGTCGAAGCCTTCGGTACGCAGCACGATGCCGATCATCTCAGCGAGGGCGGTGTCATCGTCGACCACCAGGATTCGACTGTTCATATCCCCGATTCCAACAAGAGACCGCGCTATGAGACGCGGATGCCTTGCATAAGAGTAGTGGAGACACCTGCGGGAGCCGTGAATGCAAGCGAAAAGTGCGCCGTGGGCGAGCAGTGGCGGCGTCCCGGATGTGCCAGCATGGGTGGGGACTACGCACCGCGCGCGGGGAGTGAGGAGCACGGCGTGACCGACGAGCAGAACTGGCAGACACCGGGGCCGACACCGCCCGGGCAGCCCGCCCAGCCGGCCGCGATGCCGCAGCAGCAGCCGCAGGCGCACCCGGGCTACGGGCCGCAACCCGGCTACGGGCAGCAGCCGGGGTACGGCTACGGGCAGCAGCCCGGCTGGACTCCCCCGCCGAAGCCGGGGCTCATCCCGCTGCGTCCGCTCAGCTTCGGCACGCTGATCGGCGCGCCTTTCCAGGTCTTGCGACGCAACCCGAAGATCACCGTCGGCGCAGCCCTGCTCATCCAGACAATCCCCTCGATCGTCGTCTCGCTGCTGGTCTTCGGCGGCGCCGCGTTGCTGCTCACCCGGCTGGCGAACGCCGAGAGCGACGACCGGGCGGCACTCACCGCCGGCGCGATCGGCGGCTCGATCGTGCTCGGCCTCCTCTCGGTCGTCGTCTCCGCCGTCTCGCAGGCGCTGCTGCAAGGGGTCGTGGTGGGCGAGGTCGCGCGCGGCACGGTCGGCGAGAAGCTGACATTCCGTGCGCTCTGGCGTCTGGTCAGGGGCCGCATCGGTGCGCTGATCGGCTGGACCTTCTTGCTCACCCTCGGCTGGATGGTCGTCGCCGCGCTCGTCGTGCTGATCGCCGTGGTGCTGTTCGCCCTCGGCGGTCCTGCCGGGATCGTCGGCGGAATCCTGGTTCTGGTGCTCGGCGGCCTGGGCCTCGTCGCGCTCGCGGTCTGGATCAACACCAAGCTCGCCATGGTGCCGAGCGCCATCGTGCTCGAACGCCTGGGGCTTCGTGCGGCGGTGGCCCGATCGTGGAGCCTGACCGGCGGGTACTTCTGGAAGACCTTCGGTGTGATCGCCCTCATCTGGCTGATCGTCGCGGCCGTCTCCCAGATCATCTCGATCCCGTTCGGCATCGTAGGCGGCCTCATCGGCGGCATCTTCGCGCCGACCTCGATGACCGATCCCAACGCATCCGAGATCACTCAGATCCTCGTGAGCCAGTTCAGCGTGAACGTGCTGGCGAGCATCGTCGGCGCCATCGTGGGGGCGATCCTGTCCGTCGTGCAGACCTCGGCGGTCGCACTGCTCTACATCGACCTCAGAATGCGCAAGGAGGGACTCGATCTGGAGCTCGTGCGCTTCGTCGAGGCCCGCCAGCTCGGGCGCACGGATGTGCCCGACCCCTACCGGGCGCCGCCTCGCCCGGCGCCCGGCTACGCCTCGTACCCGCCGCCCGGCGGCTACCAGCCCCCACCTGGCGGCTACCCGCCTCCGCCCCCGCCGCCCTCCGCATGATCGGTGCCGTCAGCGGGATGCTCGTCGCCGACATCCCGGTCGATCCGAGCTCGCCCGAGGCCAAGGAGCTGATCGAGCGCGAACTCGCCAAACCCGAGTACCAGGCCGCGAAACCGACCTGGTTCGATATCGCGTCGAAGGCGGTGTCCGACTGGATCGGCTCCCTGTTCCAGGGGCCGAGCGGAGACGCAGGGCCGGTGCTGCTCATCGTCGTGGTGCTCATCATCGCCGGCCTCATCGTCGCCGCCTTCTTCATCTTCGGACGCCCTCGGCTCAACCGTCGGACGGCGAGCGCGCGGCGTTCCGTGTTCGGTGCCGATGACCTGCGCACGGCGGCGGAGCTGCGTGCGTCGGCCGCCGCGGCCGCCCGCTCGCAGAACTGGGTGCTCGCGATCGAGGAGTCGTTCCGGGCGCTCGCCCAGGGGCTCGATGAGCGAACCGTCGTGACGATCTCTCCCGGCACGACCGCCCGGGAGTTCGCGCTGCTCGCCGCCGCGGCGGTTCCGCCGGAGCGGGAGCGGCTGCTCGACGCCGCCCGGGTGTTCGACGGGGTGCGCTACCTCGACCGGCCGGGCACCGAATCCCAGTACCAGCAGCTCGTGGCGCTCGACACAAGCCTGCAGTCGGCACGGGTCGACCTGACGCCGGTGGGAGCGGCCGCCCTGTGACCTCGACCGTGTCGCACGCGCCCGAACGGGCGCGAGAGCCCGCCGACGCCCCGGCTCTCACACCGGGCGTGCGCCAGGCGACCCGGCGCAGCATCCCCTGGATCGTGCTGGCCGTCATCGCCGTGGTGATCGCCCTGATCGGCATCGCCTTCTCCCGAACGGGAGCGGGCGTCGGCGTGCCTCTCGACGCCTCGAACGCCGGCCCCGTCGGGTCGCGCGCTCTCGTCGAGGTGCTGCGGCAGCAGGGTGTGACCGTGTCGACCGCGACCTCGCTGGCCGAGGTGCGCGCCACAGCGAGCGGCGACGCCACCGTGCTGGTCTACGACCCCGACGGCAACCTCGACAGGGCCGGTTATCAAGAGGTGTCGGATGCGGCGGGCAGCGTCGTCGTCGTCGAACCCGACGACGACGCGCTGCAGCAGCTCGCACCGGGCATCGCCGCAGCCGGCCGGCCCGGAGGCACCGGCGAGATCTCCGCCGCCTGTTCGCTTCCAGCGGCGGTCGCCGCGAAGCGGATCGATCCGACTCCGACCGACAACACCGCGGGCGCCAGTCTGTCGGGAACCTTCC
Source organism: Leifsonia sp. NPDC058292 (assembly GCF_042880955.1). Lineage (NCBI taxonomy): Bacteria > Bacillati > Actinomycetota > Actinomycetes > Micrococcales > Microbacteriaceae > Leifsonia > Leifsonia sp. NPDC058292. The sequence continues at coordinate 97,521 of NZ_JBHVYL010000003.1, read as the reverse complement.
GCATCACCTCGGGCGACGCGACGGGGTGTTTCCGCAGCGGCAACGGGCAGTTCTCCCTGGTTCAGACGACGACCGGCTGGACGCGCGTCTCGGTGCTGGGCTCGGCCACGCTGCTCATGAACGACACGATCGACCGCAGCGGCAATGCGGCTCTGGCGCTCAATCTCCTGGGCGAACACCGCACGCTCGTCTGGTACCTGCCCGGGCTCGCCGACCGCCCCGCATCCGGGCCGCCCGCGCTCTCAGAGCTCACGCCCGGCTGGGTCACGCCCGTGATGATCCTGCTCGTGCTGGTGTTCATCGCGGCGGCGTTCTGGCGAGGACGGCGGTTCGGCCCGCTCGTGGTCGAGAACCTGCCGGTCGTCGTGCGCGCCGGTGAGACCCGCGAGGGGCGCGCCCGTCTGTACCAGAGATCGTCGGCCAGGCTGAGAGCGGCGGATGCGCTGCGCATCGGCGCCATCGCGCGGCTCGCGACCGTCGCCGGGCTCCCCCAGACGGCGACGGCGACCGAGATCTCGGATGCGATCGCCGCCCTCACCGGGCGCGACAGGAACGTTCTGCGCTCGGTGCTGATCGACAGCATCCCGCACACCGACCGCGAACTGATCGACCTCTCCGACACCATCGCGGAGCTCGAACGAGCCGCCGCAGCAGCAGTCTCCCCCGCACCGGGCGGACCGACCGGAAGAATGGACGCATGACAGACGGCACCACCACCCAGGCCACAGACTCGACAGCACTGCGGCACGCTCTCAGCCGCGTGCGTGCCGAGGTCGGAAAGGCCGTGGTCGGCCAGGACGGCGCTGTCTCCGGGCTGATCATCGCGCTGCTCGCGCGCGGCCACGTGCTCCTCGAAGGCGTGCCAGGAGTCGCCAAGACCCTTCTCGTGCGCTCCCTCAGCCAGGCGCTCAGCCTCGACACCAAGCGCATCCAGTTCACCCCCGACCTGATGCCGGGCGACGTCACCGGATCGCTGGTCTACGACAGCCAGACCGGCGGATTCGAATTCCGCGAAGGGCCGGTGTTCACGAACATCCTGCTCGCCGACGAGATCAACCGCACGCCTCCGAAGACGCAGTCGGCGCTGCTGGAGGCCATGGAGGAGCGCCAGGTGAGCGTGGACGGCGTGAGCCGGCTGCTGCCCGACCCGTTCATCGTCGCGGCGACGCAGAACCCGATCGAGTACGAGGGAACGTACGCGCTGCCGGAGGCCCAGCTCGACCGCTTCCTGCTGAAGCTCACGCTCGAGGTGCCGGAGCGGGACTCCGAGGTGGAGGTGCTGCGGCGTCACGCCGACGGCTTCAATCCTCGGGACCTGGCCGGCGCGGGCGTGACACCGGTGCTCAGCGCGGCCGACCTGGAGGCCGCGCGCTCTGCGGCCGCCGCCGTCGGAGCCACGGGGGATGTGCTCGCCTACATCGTCGACCTCGCCCGGGCCACGCGGTCGAGCCCGTCGGTGAAACTGGGCGTCAGCCCCCGCGGGACCACCGCGCTGCTCGCCGCCGCGAAGGCGTGGGCCTGGCTGTCGGGCTACGAGTCGATCACCCCCGACCACGTTCAGGCGATGCTCCTGCCGGTCTGGCGCCACCGCGTGCAGCTGCGCCCGGAGGCCGAGCTCGAAGGCGTCGGCGTCGATGCGATCCTGCGGTCGATCGTGCAGCAGGTCCAGGTTCCGATCTAACGACCATGACCCTGTCCGGACGTTTCGTCGCCCTGCTCGCGCTCGGCGTCGTCCCCGTCGTCGCCCTCGGCGCTCAGACGGGCACCGCCTACCTCGCGTTGGGCGGGTGGGTTCTGCTCTGTCTGGTGCTCGTGGCGCTCGACCTGGTGCTCGCCGCATCCCCTCGCCGCGTCGTGCTGGAGCGGCGGCTTCCGGCACGCGTCCGGCTGGGAGCCGACGCCGCGAGCGAGCTGTACGTCACGAACACGGGGCGGCGCACGATTCGCGGAACGCTCCGGGATGCGTGGGAGCCCTCGGCCGGCATCGACCGGTCGCGCACGCCCATCGTCGTGCCGTCGCGCGAGCGGCGACGGGTGGTGTCGACCCTGACGCCCTGGCGCCGCGGTGAGAGGCACGTCGCCGAGGTGACGGTGCGGGCCTGGGGGCCGCTGCACCTGGGGGCCCGGCAGGCGACGCTCGAGGCGCCGGGGCGCATCCGGGTGCTGCCGCCGTTCACTTCGCGCAAGCACCTGCCGTCGAGACTCGCACGGCTGCGGGAGCTCGACGGGATGACCAGCGTCATGCTGCGCGGGCAGGGCACGGAGTTCGACTCGCTGCGCGAGTACGTTCGCGGCGACGACGTGCGCTCGATCGACTGGCGCGCCACCGCCCGCCGCCACGACCCCAACGGCGGACGCGGCGCGCGCGTGATGGTGCGCACCTGGCGGCCCGAGCGCGACCGCCGCGTGATCATCGTTATCGACACGGCGCGCACCTCCGCCGCGAGGATCGACGACGAGCCGCGCATCGACACGGCCTTCGAATCGGCCCTGCTACTCGGCGCCCTGGCCAGCCGTGCCGGAGACCGGGTGGACCTGCTCGCCTACGACCGGGCCGTGCGAGGCCGCGTGCAGGGCGCCAGCGGACCCGAACTGCTCTCCCGGATGGTCGACGTCATGGCGGGCATCGAGCCCGCGCTCATCGAGATGGACTGGAGCGCCGTGCCCTCCCAGCTCGCGGCCATCACCTCGCAGCGGTCGCTCGTGGTGCTGCTGACCTCGATCGAGGCGCCGGGCGCATCCCGAGGGTTGCTCTCCGTGCTCCCCCAGCTGACGAAACGCCACACGGTCGTCGTCGCGTCGGTCACCGACCCGGAGACGCTGCGCGCGACCGCGGAACGCACCGACCGCGAGAGCGTCTATCGCGCCGCCGCCGCCGAGCGCGCGCTGCTCGATGTGGCTCGCGTCACGTCCGCGATCCAGCGGTCGGGGGCGGATGTGGTGACGGGCTCCCCCGCCGACCTTCCGCCCGCGCTCAGCGACCGGTACCTCGCGCTGAAGGCCGCCGGCCGGCTCTAGTCGCCGCGCGCCGCTCGCCGCTCGCCCCTCGCCGCGCGCCGCTCGCCCCTCGCCCCTCGCCCCAACCAGCGAACGAGGGGTCCCAACACGCCGTGTCAGGGATGCGCCAGACGGCGTGTCGGGACCCCTGGGTGCCGGGGCGCGCGTCCTTTGACGGCATGTCGGGACCCCTCGCGGCGAGGAGCGCCAGGCGCTGGATGCGATGGCCGGCGCGACGCGACGGCTAGCCGGGGTGAGCTCAGAGACAGCAAGCAATCGAGGGGTCCCAACGCGCCGTGTCAGGGATGCGCCAGACGGCGTGTCGGGACCCCTCGACGCCGGGGCGCACGTCCTTGGCGGCGTGTCGGGACCCCTGGGTGCGCCGGCACGCCCGCAGGGCACGCCGACAGGGTCAGCCGGCGACGACGCGACGGGAACCGGCCTCGTATTCGGTCAGGTCGCCGGTCTCGCCCGCGCGCACGGCTCGGCGACCGAGGACGAGCATGTAGGCGAGGAAGGCGCCGAGCGCGACGACGCCGATCGCGATCTTCGCCCAGACGGGAAGAGACGACGGGGTGACGAAGCCTTCGATGATGCCCGAGACGAACAGCGTGATCGCGCAGCCGATGGCCACGGTGAAGAGAGCGCGGCCGTCTTCGGCGAGCGCCTGGGCGCGCGTTCGGGCGCCCGGCGCTATCCACGCCCAGAAGATGCGCAGCCCGGCCGCCGCCGCGACGAACACGCTGGTGAGCTCGAGGAGGCCGTGCGGGAGGATGTACGAGAACATCACGTCGCCGCGGCCGTAGGCGAACATGACGCCCGCCGCGGTGCCGACGCCGATCGCATTCTGCAGCAGAACGTAGGGCACGTACACGCCGGTGATGCCGAAGGCGATGCACTGGGCGGCGATCCAGGCGTTGTTCGTCCACACCTGCCCGGAGAACGACGCCGCGGGGTTGTTCGAGTAGTAGTCGATGAAGTCGTGCTCGACGTACCGGCGGAGCTGCGCATCGGCGCCGAGGTTGGCCAGCACATCCGGGTTGCCCGCTATCCAGATCGCGTACAGGGTCGCGACGATGACGGTTGCGACGGCGACCGCGAGCACGAGCCAGCGGATGCGATAGAGGGCGGCGGGGAGCTGCAGCACGAAGAAGCGGGGCAGCTGCGAGAAGAGGTTCGCTCCGGCGCCGGTGAACCGCAGCCGCGCCGAGGCGAGGGCGACCGACAGCCTGTCGCCAGTCGCCGTGGAGCCTGCTTGGGTCTTGATGACCGACAGATCTGTCGCGCCCGACTGGTACAGGTAGATCAGCTCGTCGGCCTCGCGACCGTCGAGACGGCGCTGTCGAGCGAGCCGGGAGAGCTTGTCCCAGTCGTCGCGATGTGCGGCCGTGTATGCGTCGAGATCCATCTGCTTAGATGATAGCCATGGCACCGGCCGCGCCCCCTTTCGATACGCCCGTCGAGCGTGAGCTCGTCACGGGCGAGGCCGTCGCCCTCGATGTGAGACCGGTGAGCTACATCCTCCGGGCGGCCGGGGCGGCCATCGACTGGCTGATCTCGATGCTGGTCATGCTGGGCGCCGTGCTGCTGCTCATCGCGACAGGCGGCGGCCTCGACGCCGCCATCGGGCGCGCGCTCATCGTTCTCATCCTGGTGTTCGGGATGGTCGTGCTCCCGCTGACCGTCGAGCTCGCCAGCCGTGGCCGCTCGGTGGGACGGCTGGTCGTCGGTGCCCGGGTCGTTCGCGACGACGGCGGCGCCATCGGGTTCCGGCACGCCCTCATCCGTTCGCTCGTCGGTGTGATCGAGATCTACATGACCCTCGGCGGCATCGCTGCTCTCGCGGGCCTTCTCAACTCCCGTTCGAAGCGCCTCGGAGACCTGCTGGCGGGAACGTACAGCCAGTTGGAACGGGTTCCCAAGGTGACGCCCCTCCTCTACGCGATGCCACCCGAGCTGGCGCTCTGGGCCGCGACAGCCGACGTCGCAAAGCTGCCCGACCGCCTGTCGCGGCGCATCTCGCAGTATGTGCGCCAGGCCGGGCAGCTCACTCCCGCAGCACGCGCAGGCCTCAGTGCGGAGCTCGCCCACGAAGCATCGGCGTTCGTCTCGCCGCTGCCTCCCGTGAGCGCCGAGACGTTCCTCCTCGCCGTCTCGGTCATGCGCCGGGAGAGGGATGCGGCGGCGCTCGCCCTCGAACAGCAGCGCCTCACCCGCCTGGCCCCGACGCTCGCCGGGCTCCCCCACTCTTTCCCCGACCGCTGACCCGCCCCCGAGGCGAGACGAGAGGACACCCATGCCCGACTATCGCGCCACATTCGACGCCGAGATCGAGTTCGCGAACGGTGGCGGCCTGCAGGCGCAGGGCTTCCGGCTCGACCTGCCCAGCCCGGACATCGACGAGAATGAGCTGGCCCGGCTGTTCGTGCAGCATCTCGGACTCGCGCTCGTCGGCGAGGTGCGCCTCAGCAACGTCGAAGTGGTCGAGGAACAGCACCGGGGCAGCCGAGGGGTGCCGAGCTCTGCGCAACAGCCCACCCCCGCCTCCGCCGGCGCCGGCGCCGAGGGTCGAATCGAGGGCCGCATCGTCGACCTCAGCCACCGCATCCGGGCCGGGCTGATCACCTATCCGGGTCTGCCGGCGCCGACCGTCACGCCACACCTGACCCGCGAGGCGTCGCGAGACAAGTACGCTCCGGGCACCGAGTTCGCCATGGACATCGTCACCATGATCGGCAACACCGGCACGTATCTCGACAGCCCGTATCACCGCTACCCGGACGGTGGCGACCTCGCCTCCCTCGACCTGGCCACGCTCGTCGGGCTTCGCGCCGAGGTGTTCCATCTCACGGATGCGGTGTCGCGCGGCATCCCGGCCTCGGTCTTCTACGATCGCACCCTGGCGGGTTCCGCCGTGCTGCTGCACACCGGCTGGGACAAGCATTTCGGCACCCCGGCCTACGCGACCGGAGCCCCGTACCTCACCGAGGAGGGCGCCCTTCATCTCGTGGCGGCCGGCGTCACGCTCGTGGGCATCGACTCGCTCAACATCGACGACACCGAATCGGGCGGCGAGCGACCCGCGCACAGCGCGTTGCTGGCGGCAGGCGTGCACGTCGTCGAGCACCTCACCGACCTCGGAGAACTCCCGGCTCAGGGCGCCCGGTTCAGCGCGGCGCCGCCGGCGTTCGAGGGGTTCGGAACGTTCCCTGTGCGGGCGTACGCCGAACTACCCTGACCCTAGTCGTGCAGGATGCGCTGGAAGAGCACGTGGTCTTGCCAGCGGCCGGCGATCTTCAGGTAGTTCGGCGCGACCCCGATGCGCTCGAATCCGCTGCGGACGAGCACGGTCTGCGACGCGTGGTTGTGCAGCAGCGTCGCCGCCTGGATGCGGTGCAGCCCGTAGTCGTCGCGCGCCGCTTCGATCACGGCCGTGATCGCGCTCGACATGAGCCCGCGGCCGGTGTGATCGCGGTCGAGCCAGTAGCCCAGCATCCCGTTCTGGAAAGCGCCTCGAACGATCGACGACAGGGTGACGAGTCCGGCGATCGAGTCACCCTCGGCGAGCGCGAGCGGAAGGGCGGTGTCGAGTTCGCGCAACGCCAGCTGCTCACGGATGCGCCGCGCCTGGCCCGCCTCGGTGTAGAACTCCTCGTCGCGGGTCGGGTCCCACTGGGCCAGATGCCCGCGGTTCCGCGCGTAGGCGGCCGCCAGCTCCGGAGCATCCGACTCCCGCAGCACGCGCAGCACCAGGCCGCCCGCAAGCTCCTCGTCTGCGAACGCGAGCGTCATCAGTACCGGTAGTGGTCGACCTTGTAAGGGCCTTCCACGGGCACGCCGATGTAGGCGGCCTGCTCGTCGGTGAGTGTGGTGAGTTCGACCCCGAGCGCGTCGAGGTGGAGACGGGCGACCTTCTCGTCGAGGTGCTTCGGCAGCACATAGACGCCGACCGGGTACTTCTCCGGCGACACGTAGAGCTCCAGCTGCGCGAGCACCTGGTTGGTGAACGAGTTGCTCATGACGAAGCTGGGGTGACCGGTGGCGTTGCCGAGGTTCATCAGGCGTCCCTCGGAGAGCACCAGAACGCTGCGTCCGTTCGGGAGCCGCCACTCGTGCACCTGCGGCTTGATCTCGACCTTGACGGCGCCGGCGAGCGTCTCGAGCCCCGCCATGTCGATCTCGTTGTCGAAGTGGCCGACGTTGGCCACGATCGCCTGGTGCTTCATGCCGAGGATGTGCTCGACGGTGATCACATTGAGGTTGCCGGTGCCCGTGACGAAGATGTCGACCTGATCGACGACCGATTCGATGCGCGCGACCTGGTAGCCGTCCATCGCCGCCTGGAGCGCGTTGATCGGGTCGACCTCGCTCACGATCACCCGGGCGCCCTGACCGCGCAGGGCCTCTGCGGCGCCCTTGCCGACGTCGCCGTAGCCTGCGACGAACACGACCTTGCCGCCGATGAGCACATCCGTCGCGCGGTTGAGGCCGTCGGGCAGCGAGTGCCGGATGCCGTACTTGTTGTCGAACTTGCTCTTGGTGACCGAGTCGTTGACGTTGATCGCCGGAAAGAGGAGGTCGCCGTCACGGAAGAGCTCGTAGAGGCGGTGCACGCCTGTCGTGGTCTCCTCGGTCACGCCGATGATGCCGTCGGCGACCCGGGTCCAGCGGTCGCGGGACTCGGCGAGGGATGCGCGCAGTGCAGCGAGGATCACCCGATATTCGTGGCTGTCACCCTCGGCGTCGGCCGGAACGGCGCCGGCGAGCTCGGCATCGCGGCCCCGGTGCACGAGCAGCGTCGCGTCGCCGCCGTCGTCGAGGATGAGGTTCGGCCCTGTCCAGTCGGCGCCGGCCTGAGCCGCTTCGCCCGACCAGTCGAAGATCTGCTGCGTGCACCACCAGTACTGCTCGAGCGTCTCGCCTTTCCAAGCGAACACGGGAACGCCGGCCGGAGCCTCGGGCGTTCCGTCGGGGCCCACGGCGATCGCCGCAGCGGCGTCGTCCTGCGTGGAGAAGATGTTGCAGCTCGCCCAGCGCACCTGGGCGCCGAGTGCGACGAGCGTCTCGATCAGCACCGCGGTCTGAACGGTCATGTGGAGGGAGCCCGCGATGCGCGCACCGGCGAGCGGCTTGGCTTCGCCGAACTCCTCGCGGAGGGCCATGAGACCGGGCATCTCGTTCTCGGCCAGACGGATCTGGTGCCTGCCGGCTTCGGCGAGGGTCAGATCGGCGACTTTGAAGGGAAGAGCGGTCGAGATGTCAGCGACGGTGGGTGAGGCCATTGACCCATTCTTGCATCCGGCGGCCCGGCTCGGCGGCCCGTTACGGCGGCTCAGCCGAGAATCAGGGCCAGCACCTCGTCGCGGATGCGCTCCATGGTGGGCCTGTCCCCCGCCTCGACGTTCAACCGCAGTAGCGGCTCGGTGTTGGACGACCGCACCGAGAACCACCAGAACGGCTCGTCGCCGGCCACGACGCCGGTCACCGTGAGACCGTCGAGCTCGTCGAACTCGGCTCGTCCTGAGAAGGCCTCGACGATGCGCGTGAACGCCGCCGGCACGTCAGCGACCGTCGAGTTGATCTCGCCCGACATCGGATACGGCGTGAACTCCGCCGAGAGCGCGGACAGCGGGCGCTCCTGGGTGCCGAACTCGGCGAGAAGGTGCATCGCTGCCAGCATCCCGTTGTCGGCGCTCCAGAAGTCGCGGAAGTAGTAGTGGGCCGAGTGCTCGCCGCCGAACACCGCTCCCGACTCGCGCATGGCGTCTTTGATCAGCGAGTGACCGACCCTCGTGCGCAGCGGAACGGCGCCGGCGGCTTCGATGGTCTCCGGCACGATGTTGGAGGTGATCAGGTTGTGGATGATCGTGATCTCGGCATCCGGGTCGCTCGCCTTGGCACTGGCGATCTCCCGCAGCGCGACGATCGCCGCGACGGCCGACGGCGTGACCGCACCGCCCTGTTCGTCGACCACGAAGCACCGGTCGGCGTCGCCGTCGAAGGCGAGGCCGAGGTCGGCGCCGTGCTCGACGACCGCACGCTGCAGGTCGACGATGTTCTTCGGGTCGAGCGGGTTGGCCTCGTGATTCGGGAACGTTCCGTCGAGCTCGAAGTACAGGGGGATGATCGTGATCGGGAGAGCCGGCAGTCCGGCCGCCTCGCCGAGCACGGCGGGAACCGTCAGCCCGCCCATCCCGTTGCCTGCGTCGACGACGATCGTGATCGGCCGGATGGCGGACAGGTCGACGAGGGAACGCAGGTAGGCCGCGTAGTCGGCCAGCACGTCCTGCTCACGGTAGCCGCCCGTCTCGGCGGCGGCGTCGATGCCGTCGTGGAGGTACACGGCCGCGCGGTCGCGGACGGCGGCGAGGCCGGTGTCGAGGCTGAGGCCCTGGGCGCCGGCACGCGACATCTTGATGCCGTTGTAGGTCGCGGGGTTGTGGCTCGCGGTGAACATGGCGGCATCCGCCTGCATCGCGCCGGAGGCGTAGTACGACTCGTCGGTCGAGCAGAGACCGATGGAGACCACGTTACCGCCCCGGGCCTGCGCACCGCGGGCGAACGCTGCGGCGAAGGTGGGCGACGAGTCGCGCATGTCGTGGCCGACCACGACGTCTTTGCCGGCCGCTCCGACCTCGTCGACGAACGCGGCACCGATGGCCGCGACGATCTCTTCGGTCAGGTTCTCGCCGACGAGCCCGCGAACGTCGTAAGTCTTGACGACCTTGTCGAGGGATGCACGGATCTGGTCGAGGTCAGAGGAGTTGCTCACGCCCCATAACCTACTTCACCGAAGACCTGGTGACGCACGACCTGCCAGCCCTGCGGCGCAGACAGGCGCTCGGCGTGGATGGCGCACAGATCGTACGAGTGCGGCTCGTGGCTGAGGCTGAGCGGCCCGAGCACGACCATCGAGTCGGAATAGACGTAGGTGAGCGTGGCCACGGCATCCCGCGGGCACGCCACGCGGGAACACGGTCGGCTCAGCATCGGCCTCAGGATACCCGAGCGACGGCGACGTAGGATGACGACATGCCCCGCAACCGCCGCACCAGCAGTGAACCGCCTGCGACCTCGCGCTGGCGGAGCAGACACGGCCGCGGCGCCCGCGGACCGGTGACCGGGCCGCATCTGCCGATGTTGCACAACCGCATCGACTCGTTCGACATGACGGTCGCCTCGACGGCCGACTACCTCAAAGGCATTTGGCCGAGCGAGCTGGCGAACGTCCACTTCGAGGTCGCGGCGACGCCGATCGGGGTGCGGGGCGACGACGGTGTCGACCGCTGGCAGGTCGACCACGCTCGCCGGCGCATCGTGCTGTACCGCGTGCCCATCCAGCGACTGTCCAAGTTGCACCGCAACGACGAACTGCATCGCCGGATGTACGTGGAGGGTTGCGTGTTCCGTGCGGTCGCCGAACTGCTCGGAAAAGACCCGTGGGATCTCGCGCCGGAGCGCTTCCGCCACTTCTAAGTCAGCGCGGGTAGACCACGAGCGGTGAGGCGAGCGGTCCTGGCGGGTTCAGCGCGAACGACGAGATCTTGCCGCCGGCCGAGTAGCTCGTGCTCACGACCAGGCCGTCGGCGCCGGTGACCTCGACCATCCCGGCCGTCACGGTCGCGTTCGCCGCTCCCTCGGCGGGCACGACCAGCGTGGTCGCCTTGCCGCTCGCGGGCGTGATCGTGACCTTCTGATCCTTCTCCGCGCGGTTGGCGAAATGGAGGATGGGAGTCGGCCCGGTCGGCACCGCTGCGAGGAAGGTGTCGGCCATCGGCTGCGAGGCGACGAACCAGGCGAAATCCTTGGCCTTGCCCGCGCTCACGGACGTGCGGGCCGACGCCACCACCGGCACGCTCGAGTTCACCGTGACGGTGTAGTTGCCGTCTTTCAGTCCGTCGAGCGGGATCTCGGTCACCACGCCGGCCTTCACCGTGGCAGCGTACGAGTTGCCCGCCGCCGTGCCGTTCTCGCCGACGGCCCCGACCGTGATGTCCGCGTCGTCGGCGCCCGGCACGAACACGCGCACCGCGGGCAGGTCGGCGCCGTACCCCTCGCCGCTTTGAGCCGCGGTCACGGCCGCCAGCGTGGAGATGCGCATCCCCGAGATGATCTGCTGGCGCGACGGCGATGACGTCGCACCGCTGAGTTCGACTCCGCGCGGCTCGATGCCCTGCTCGTAGCTCTGCTGCAGCGAGGCGAGAACCTGGCCGCCGGTGCTCTGCACGTGCACCACCGGGGCCGCGACACTGGGCGCGAGCCCGGCGAGCGGGACCACCTTCTGGCCGCCCGGGGGGACGACGATGCCGGTCGCGCCGGGCGCGTCGACCCGGCCGGTCTCGGCGAAGATCGACAGCGACACGGTCGCCTGCACGGTGGTCGGGTTCGAAAGCATGATCAGGCTCGTCTGGCCGAGCGAGGTCGATCCCGCGACGAGCCAGCTGTCTGCCAGCGCTTCGCCGCAGGATGCCGCAGCGAGCCCGGCCAGGTCGTCCGTCGCCGCATCCTGGATCTGGGACCCGGCGATGAGCGGCGGCTCGGAGGCGGAGGACGGCGTCGCGACCGTGAGCACCGTCGGCGCCTCGTCAGGGTCGGCCGCATCGGAGTCCGGCGTGATGCGCCGCGTCTCAGCGGATGGTCCGTCGGTTCCGTCGGCTGTCTCCGGGCTGCCGAACGCCGTCGCCGCGGTGGCGGCACCGGCATCGGCGGCCAGCGCGAGCAGCGGCCCGGGGCAGACCCGTTGCTGATCCGCCGGCACCGGCTTCACGGTGGAGACCGGAACCGGTGCCTGGACCGACGGGATCGGCAGGATGGTGGCGCCGGCGACGACCACTCCGGCGACACCGACGCCGATGACGCCGCTGACGAGCCGGATGCTCACCCGGGCGATTCCTCGTTTGTCAGCCACGGGTATCTCCTTCCGGTGCACGACGCGGCCGGATGATCGTCTCGTCGAGACCTTCCTCGAGCGTGGTCGGCGTCGGGTGCACGACGTCGGCGCGGGGCGTGGTCGCGTCGCGTTCGGGCTCGGGATCGGGCTGGGGCTCGGGCTCACGTTCGGGCTCGGGTTCGGGCTCGGGTACCGGCTCGGGCTCGGGTACCGGCTCGGGCTCGGGTACCGGCTCCGGCACTGCCTCCGGCGCCTCCTCGGTCGATTCGACCGCGGCCTCGTCCTCCGGCTCGCCGTCGTAGTCGGGCACGGTCTCGTCGTGAATCGACTCCCCGGCTTCGTCGTCCGGCTCGGGCTCGTCGTCGGGCGTCACCGCGACATCGTCGTTGTCGCGCTTCCTGCGATCGGGGCGGCGCGAGTTCAGCTCGGCGACCCTGTCGGCCGAGCGCACCGTGGGGATCGACATCAGGAGCGTGACACCGATGACGAGAGCCTGGATCACGAGGATGAGCACTCGCCAGAATCCGCCGGCTCCGGCGGGGATCTGCGCGGCGGGCGCCACAGCGTCGGTGCCGCGGTCGAACGCCCAGAGCTGGCCGTTCGCGGTCGATCCGACGGGAACGAGCAGCGAGTTCGCGTCGAGAGCCGTCGAGGCGCGCGTCGTCGTCACCTCGGCAGGCGGCGTCGGCCTCGCGTCGTCGAGCGCGACCTGGGCGGGAGCGAGCAGCACGAAGTCGACACCGAGCTCGCGCATCCGGCTCGTCGCATCGAAACCGCTGCGGGAGGCGAGGTTGCCCGCCAAAGACGCGAGCTCCTTCTCCCGGGGACTCAGATGGCGGTCGGTCGAACTCAGGGTGCTCTGGGTCTCGAGCGTCTGCCCCGACCCGCGCACCAGCTCAGCGGCGATCCCGCCATCCGGCTGGGGCGTGATCCGAAGGGTTCCGACCCGGGGCTCCGTCGACGCCTTCGCCGTCACCACGGCCGGCATCGTGCGGCCGTTCGTCTCCTCGACGGCCGACCTGCCGTCGTACAGGGAGATCGCCGAGGGCACCGCGGCCAGAGCCAGTGCCACCAGCGCGACCCAGGCCGGGTACGCGGCCGCGCGGCCGACGGCGGAGAGGGCGATGACCGCCGCCCCCACGATCCCGAGCCAGTAGAGGCTGAGGGCCGTTCCTGGCCAGATCGGCACGACTGTCGAGCCCGCGAAGGCGACCTGAACGTGCAGCGCTGCGACGGCGGTCAGGAAGCCGACGAGGGCGACGAGCAGTGCCACGATCGCACGGTTGGAACCGCGCAGGAACAGGGCGAGGATGGCGAGCACCCCGAGCGGCGCGAGCAGGATCGGAACGATGATGTTCGGTGCCGCGGTCGGGATGGGCATTCCCAAGGCGTCGCCGAGCGTGTGCCAGCCGCCGAGCGTGCCGTCGGAAAAGCCGAGGGCGAGCTGCCAGGCGGGCGTCTGCTGAGCGTTCAAAGCAACGCCGGGGTCGGCGAAGATCGCGAGCCACGCCCCCCGAGTGATCTGCTCCCACACCAGGGGCGCGAACAGCACGACGGCAGGCAAAGGGATGAACACGATGCGGGCCGCGCGCCGTCCGGCGAACGCGATCGCCGCGATCCAGGCCACCAGCAGGGCGGGGATGAGCACCGGGGCGCACGCCACGGTGGCGGCGGCGATCAGTGCGGTGGCGGCGCTGGCCGCCCAGGAACGGCGTGCGGCGAGGCCGGCGAAGAACAGCCAGGGCAGCAGGATGTGCGCGAGCACGGCAGCGGGACGCGCGTCTTGCATGGCCACGAGCAGCGTGGGGGCGATGGCGTAGACGAGCCCGGCGAAGACCCGCAGCAGTGTGCGGTTGGTGAGCCGCGCGGCGGCGAGCCAGGCGCCGAGCGCCGCCAGCGGGATGGCGGCGAAGTAGAGCACCACGAGCGAGAACGACGGCTGCCAGAAGGTGATCGTGCCGAGCACGGCCAGAACGGCGGAGAACGGGTCGGCGGCGCCGACGAAGCCGAGCCCGACATCCCGCCAGCCGTAGCCGAGGTCGGCCCAGAGCTGGCCGACCGAGTCGCCGAGCGGGAGGAGACCGCCACCGCCGAGCGCACCGCTGCCGAAGAGGGGGAAGAAGATGGCGACACCGATCACCAGGGCGGCGAGCACCGTCCAGCCGCCACCGGTGCCGAAGAAGTCGAGTTCCTGCCGCTCTCCCTGCTGGCCGACGAGCGCCGCTTCGCGTTTCAGGGCGCGCGCGCGACGAACTTCAGCGAACGGGATGCGCAACGGCGCGACCGCGGCCCAGCCGACGGTCTTGTTCTGGTTCAGCACCCGCCGCGCAGTGCTCACGCGGATGCCGGAGAACGCGACCAGGAAGGCCGCCGCCAGTTCTCCCCCGACGGCGCCGGGCTCCTTGCGCACGATGCGCCCGATCGAGCGGGCGATCGCGAGCGGAACCAGGCTCAGCCAATGGAACGGCACGGCGGCGGCGGGTGCGTAGACCATGCGTCGGTGCAGCTGGGCGGCACGGCGCTCCTTCGCGAGACGACGGCGGACCCGCCATTTGCGCGACAGGTTGGGCCCGGCGACGCCGTCGCCGCCGACCGCGACCCGCGCCTGGGCGACGAGAACGACGCGGAATCCGGCGAGCCGAACGCGCGTGCTGAAGTCGAGGCCGTCGTCGGCCGTCGGGAGCCCCGGGTCGAACCCGCCGAGCTTGTCCCACAGGGTCTGGCGCACGATCAGTCCGGCGGAAGAGACGGCGAGCACGTCGCTCAGTCCGTCATGCTGCGCCTGGTCCATCTCGTTCTCGACGAGCGGAACGGCGGCGCCGAACGGCGTCATCGCCTCTCCGAACTCGCGGATGAAGGTCGGGTCGTCCCAGTCGACGAGCTTCGGCCCGGCAGCCGCAACCGACGGCGACACCTCGACGGCGCCGAGCAGCGTCTCGAGGGCCTCGGGTTCGGGAGCCGTGTCCTGGGCGAGGAGCCAGAGCCACTCGTGGTCGGACGTCGGCGGTGCCGTCACCCGCACGCCGGTGGCGACGGCGGCGCCGAAGGGCACTTTCTCGGGCACGGAGAGCAGCTGGGTGGGCTGGAACGCTGCGAGCAGCTGTGCTGCGTCGTCGGTGGATGCGCAATCGACCGCGATCACGACATCCGGTTGGCGGGTCTGTGCCGCGAGCGCGTCGAGAGTGCGCTGAAGACGGGGGCCGCCACTGTGGGCGACGACGATGGCGGTGACTCTCGGAAACATCGGAGTCAGCCTAAGTTGGGCATCGGCGGATGAGCGTCAGTCCCTTGGGCGCGGCGCATAATCGCGCCCAGGGACTCACCCGTCGAGTGATCTAGCCCGCGCGCTTGCGGAGCTTGCGGCGCTCGCGCTCGGAGAGGCCGCCCCAGATGCCGAAACGCTCGTCGTTGGCCAGTGCGTACTCGAGGCACTGCGACCGGACCTCGCACGAACCGCAGATGCGCTTCGCGTCGCGGGTCGAGCCGCCCTTCTCGGGGAAGAACGCCTCCGGGTCGGTCTGCGCACACAGCGAGTCGGACTGCCAGGCGAGCGGATTGTCGTCGTCGACATTCGCGCGTACGCCCGGAACCCCCAGCTTGACCGGATCGATGAACCAATCGTCGGGTACCCCAGAACGATATTCAGGAACTGTCATATCGGTCTCCCACCCTTTAAACTGCAAACCACGTAAGACAACGTGTTGTGATAATTACACCGTTGTCATTCGCTCACGTCAAGTCGCGAATCGTAAAGCCTTAACCCCGAGTCGAGACTTCGCGACGCGCCGAGGGCGTACAACAATCCCGACACGCCCGGGCCGATGGCCCGTCGCGGTGGCCTCCTAAGAGGCGTTCTGCCGCGCTTCCCAGGCGCTGCGCACCATATCGTCCAGGGTGTGGCGCATTCTCCAGTCGAGATCGCGGGCGGCGAGGTCGCCCGACGCAACGATCCTCGCAGGATCCCCCGGGCGCCGCGGCCCCACTTCTGGGGTGAATCGGATTCCCGTGACTTCGGCGACGGTCGCCATGATCTGCCCCACGGAGACGCCGTCGCCGCTGCCCAGGTTGTAGACGGGCTCCACGGGCTCGCCCGCATCCAGTCGCTTGGCCGCCGCGACGTGCGAGACCGCCAGATCGGCGACGTGGATGTAGTCGCGCACGCAGGTGCCGTCGGGCGTCGGGTAGTCGTCGCCGTTGATGCGCGGGCTGCGACCGTCGACGAGCGCGTCGAACACGAGCGGGAAGAGGTTGTGAGGACTGGTGTCGCGGAGCGCGGGGTCTCCCGAGCCGACCACGTTGAAGTAGCGCAGCGACGTGTGGCGCAGCCCGGCGGCGACGGCCTGGTCGCTCAGCAGCCACTCGCCGATCAGCTTCGACTCGCCGTACGGCGACTGCGGGTTCTTGGGGGTCTTCTCGGTGACGAGGTCGACATCCGGCGTGCCGTAGACCGCTGCCGACGACGAGAAGACCATCGCGTCGATGCCGGCCTCCTGCATCGCGGCGAGCAGCGTCGCGGTCGCGGTCACGTTCTGTTCGTAGGTGTGCAGTGGCCGCTGCACCGAGACCCCGGCGTACTTGAAGCCCGCGACGTGCACGACACCGGTCACCGGATGCTCACGGAACACCCGCTCGAGCAGGGCGCCGTCGAGCACGGTGCCACGGTAGAAGGGCACGCCGTCGGGAACGAACTCCTCATGCCCGCTCGACAGGTCGTCGACGACGACCACATCGATTCCGTCGGCCAGGAAAGCCCGAACGACATGCGAACCGATGTATCCGGCCCCTCCGGTCACCAACCACGCCACGTGACGCACCTCCGTTGCCTGAGCGCCGGCTCGATGCCGGCCTCGGCAACCCTATCGGCTGCGCGCGGGCGTGTGCTGATCGGTGTGCCGACCGGTGCCTAGGCGAACGCGGCGTGCCCGGTGATCGAGCGGCCGACGATGAGCGTGTTCATCTCGCGGGTGCCCTCGTAGGAGTAGAGCGCCTCGGCGTCGGCGAAGAAGCGGGCGACGTCGTAATCGATCACGATGCCGTTGCCGCCGAGGATCTCGCGGCACCAGGCGACCGTCTCGCGCATCCGGGAGGTCGTGAACGCCTTGGCGAGAGCCGAGTGCTCGTCGTGCTGCTCACCGCTGTCGAGCATCTCGGAGACCCTGGTGCACAATCCGATCGAGGCGGTGATGTTGCCGAGCGACTTGACGAGCAGGTCTTGGATGAGCTGGTGGGCGCCGAGCGGCTTGCCGAACTGGATGCGCTCCTTCGAGTACGCGACGGCCGCTTCGTATGCGCCGATCGCCACTCCGACTGCGGCCCAGGCGACCTCCGCGCGGGTCAGCCGGAGCACGGCGGCGGTGTCTTTGAACGAGTTGGCGTTCTGCAGGCGCAGCGACTCGGGAACGACCACGTTCTCGAGCGTGATGTCGGCGTTCTGCACCATGCGCAGCGACTGCTTGCCCTCGATCTTGGTCGCCGTGTATCCGGGCGTCGAGGTCGGAACGATGAATCCCTTGACCTGGCCGTCCTCGGCGCTCTTCGCCCAGATGATGGTGATGTCGCTGAACGTCGCGTTGCCGATCCAGCGCTTCGAGCCGTTCAGCACCCAGTCGTCGCCGTCACGCGTCGCGATCGTCCGCAGCCCGCGGGCCGAGTCGGAGCCCGAGAGCGGTTCGGTGAGCCCGAAAGCGCCGAGCACCTCGCCCGACGCCAGCTTGGGCAGCCATTCCGCGCGCTGCTCGGCCGAACCGGTGACCCCGATCGCCCCCAGGGCGAGGCCGTTCTGCACTCCCGAGTACGTGCTGACGGAGGCGTCGACGCGCGCAAGCTCCAGGGCCACCCAGCCACGGAACACCGCCGAGTTCTCGAACGCGGCCGTCTCGGGGAAGCCGAGGCCGATCACGCCGGTGGCGTGGAGTCCCTCGCGGATCTGGTGCGGGAACTCCGCCTTCTCCCAGTACTCGTTGACCAGGGGCTTCACCTCGGATTCGAGGTGGGCGCGCAGATCGGCGATGAACGACTTCTCACGGTCGGTCAGGAGGTTCTCGTAGCCGTAGAAGTCGCTCGCGAGGGTCTCGAATGCCATGTCTGCTCCAGTGCGTGATGGGGTGGTGCGGGTGCTGTCCGCGATGACCAGCGACAGCCTAGGCAGCCGTGCCTGGTCGTTCAAAGCGGTTGGTAGTTTGGTCTAAGGATTCTGAAGGGACCACGACTCATGTTTGTGCGCATCGGCAATACCCCCCGCGATTACGCCTGGGGGTCGACGACCGCCATCGCCGAACTGCTCGGCCGTCAGCCGACCGGCCATCCCGAGGCCGAGCTGTGGCTCGGTGCGCACGCCGGCTCGCCGTCGGTGATCCTCGATCCCACCAAGACGGACGGCGCTCACGACCTCGCCGAGTGGATCGCCGCCGAGCCGGGCGTGGCGCTCGGCGACGCCACGCAGCTGCCCTACCTGCTCAAGGTGCTGGCCGCGGCCGGGCCGCTCTCGCTGCAGGCGCATCCCTCGACCGCTCAGGCTCAGGCCGGTTTCGCCCACGAGAACGCGGCGGGCATCCCCCTCGACTCGCCGGATCGCAACTACAAGGACGCAGCGCACAAGCCCGAGTTGATCTTCGCTCTGAGCGACATGTTCGACGCCCTCTGCGGCTTCCGGGATGTTCCGGCGAGCGAGTCGGTGTTCCGTCGCCTGGCCGCGGTGGCCGGCGACGACGACCGCGCCACGATCTCCGCGTTCGCGGACACCCTCTCCGGCGAGCCGTCGACGGTGCTGCGCACGGCGACCGAGTGGCTGCTGGGGGGCGACGCGCAGGTGGAACGACTCGTCTCGGCCGTCGGCCGGGCCGCCGACGCGCTCGAACCCGACCCGGCCGGCGACGACCTGGCCGTCGCAGCAGACACCGTGCGGATGCTGGATGCGGCTTTCCCCGGCGACCCGGGGATCGTGCTCGCGCTGCTCCTCAACCGCGTCACCCTGACTCCCGGGCAGGTGCTCTACCTGCCCGCTGGCAACATCCACGCATACCTGCGCGGACTCGGCATCGAGCTGATGGCCGCGTCGGACAACGTGCTGCGCGGAGGTCTCACGCCCAAGCGCATCGACGTGCCCGAGCTGGTGAGCGTTCTCGACTTCTCGCCCATCGACGCCGCGCCGATGACGGCCGAGCATCCGGCGCCGGGGGTGGAGGTCTTCCGCCCGGATGTGCCCGATTTCCAGCTCGACCACGTCGTCGTCGGCGGCGAGGTCGGAACGGCGAGCGTGGCGCTCCCTGGCGCCGCCATCGTGCTGTGCACCGACGGCGACATCACCCTGACCGGAGCGTCCGGCAACCTGGAGCTGGAGCGAGGGCAGTCGGTGTTCGTCACGCCGGACGAAGGCGAGCTGACAGTGAGCGGTTCGGGAACGGCGTTCATCGCGACGCCGAACGCCTGAGCGCTCAGCCCGCACGTCCTATGCTGATGCGGTGACGTCAGCCCCAGCCGCGCAGCCGCAGCGCACCCGCATCCGTGCCGCCGCCGAGGGTTCGGGGCTCGTGGCGTTCGGAACACTGCTCTTCTTCACGCTGTTCGCGGGAGACTTCTGGCGCAACCTGATCAGCTGGCCCGGGTACCTGGTGCTCGTCTTCGGATTGGCCGTGGCCAGTGGCGTGCTCGTGTGGCGGCTGCGACCGGCGTTCAACTGGCGACGCACTCCCCGGATGCTCGCGCTCTTCGTTGTGCTGATCGTGCTGTCGATCGCCTGGTCGGCCTACCCGGGTGCGAGCGCGCTCGGCGTGCTCTCGACGATCGCCACCGGAACCGGCGCCCTGTTCCTGGCGCTCTGCCTCGATTGGCCGCAGCTTCTGCGCGCTCTGAGCCACGCTTTCCGGTGGATCCTCGGGCTCTCGTTCGCGTTCGAGCTGATCGTGTCGCTGTTCGTGCGCCGGCCGATCATCCCCTTGTTCCCGATGTTCACGATGCCGGCCGACGGCAAGATCCCTCAGGCCTTCTACTGGAGCCGCGACCTGCTCTTCCACGGCGGTCAGATCCAGGGCATCCTCGGCAACAGCAACCTGCTGGCGATGGTCGCCCTGCTCGCCCTCGCCGTCTTCGGAGTTCAGCTCGCGGACCGGTCGGTGCGACGCGGCGCCGGCATCGCCTGGCTCGTCATCGCGGTGCTCGCGCTCGCTCTGACCCGCTCCTCGACGGTCATCCTCGCCGGTGTGTTCATGGTCGCCGTGCTCGGGTTCGCTCTGTGGGCGAGGCGCGCGCGGCCCGACCGCCGGCTTCCCCTCTACCTGACCGGCGCAGGCCTCGTGGTGGTCGTCGGCGTGCTGGTGACGGTGTTCGCCAGCCGCATCCCCGCGATCTTCGGAAAGAGCGAAGATCTCACCGGCCGGCTCGACATCTGGCACAAGGTGATCGAGCTCGCGCAGCAGCGCCCGGCCTTCGGCTGGGGCTGGGTGAGCTACTGGGCGCCGTGGGTGTACCCGTTCGACGGCCTCGCCGTGCGCAACAAGGTGCAGTATCTGCAGGCCCACAACGCCTGGCTCGACGTCTGGCTCCAGGTGGGCATCGTGGGACTCGTCGTGTTCATCCTGCTCGTGCTCACCACGTTCCGGCGCACGTGGTTCTTCGCCGTCGACCGGCCGAGGCACGGCGTCTCCGATGTCGCGCCGTTCACCGCGCTCACGCTGTTCCCGCTGCTGGTGCTGGCGGCGTTCATCGCGCAGAGCTTCGCTGAGAGCCGGCTGCTCATCGAGGCGGGGTTCACCCTGCTCGCCGTGTTCTCTGTGAAGACCAAGCAGGCGTCGCCCTAGGATTACTGCATGGCCGCGACACGACGACCCCTCGTTCCGGTCGCGGTGACCGAATTCCTGGGATCCGCCCGGTTCAACTCGGTGCTCTCCCTCATCGCGGTCGGCGTCGGCTTCTCGACCCACACCATCCGTGCGGTCATCGGCTGGCCCGGCCTCATCGGTGCACTCGCCGTTCTCGTCGTGCTCGCCGCGCTGTCGTTCATCGCCCAGCGCCACCTCATCGAATGGCACGGCCTGCTGCCGATCACCATCATCGCCTTCGTGGGCTGGTGCACGATCAGCGTCCTCTGGAGTGACTACCAGTGGGCGACGATCGGCGGCATCGTCTACCAGTTGAGTTTCGCCTTCCTCGCCGTCTACATCGCCCTGGTGAGGGATGCGATCCAGATCGTGCGCGTGGTGGGCGACGTGCTCCGCTTCCTGCTGACGGTGTCACTCGGGCTGGAGGTGGTGAGCGGCCTGCTGCTCGATCTGCCCATCAAGTTCCTCGGCATCCAGGGCAACATCGCGCTCGGCGGCCCCATCCAGGGGCTCTTCGGCAGCCGCAACCAGCTGAGCATCGTGGCGCTGATCGCGTTCGTCACGTTTCTCGTGGAGCTCCGCACACGGTCGGTGCGGCCGCCGCTGGCCGCGGCATCGATCACGCTCGCCGCGCTCTGCATCCTGCTCGCCCACTCCCCCGTGATCGCCGCCGTCTCGGTGGTCGTCGGGCTCGCGACCCTCGCCCTCTACGGCATCCGGCAGGTGAAGCAGATCCACCGGCGGTACTACCAGTGGGGGCTCGCCCTGCTGACGGTCGTCGCCCTCGTCGCCGCCTACGTGTACCGCACGCGCGTCATCGACCTGCTGAACGCCCGGTCCGACTTCCAGGTGCGGTACCGGCTGTGGATCCAGATTTGGGAGCTCATCCCGATCAACCAAACGGCCGGCTGGGGCTGGGTCGGAAGCTGGCCCAACGATCTCTACCCGTTCAGCGCCATCCAGGCGGCGACCGGGGTCTACCACTCCGACGGCCTGAACGCCTACCTCGACCTGTATCTGCAGGTGGGCATCATCGGCCTCATCCTGTTCGTCGCGCTCGTCGCGCTGGCGTTCGGCCGCTCCTGGCTGCTGGCCTCGAACAAGCGCAGCGTCGTCTACGCCTGGGCGCCGCTCGTGCTGGTGTCGCTGCTCGTCACCAGTGTCTTCGAGAGTTCCATCCTCACCGAGTCGGGCTGGCTGCTGCTCGTGATCTGCGCGGTCAAAGCATCGCAAGGGATGAGCTGGCGGGTGCGCCTGCCGCACCACGAGGTCAAGCCGGTTGCAGAAGGTCCCGGATGATGTCGGCACGACCACGACTGGCGAACCGCTCGTAGCGACCGCTCGCGGCGAGTCGCCGCACCCCGGCGGCCCTGCGGAGCCTGCCGGCGGGAAGAGCGGCGCGTTCGGCCTCGAACTCCGCCTTGCCGCGCGCTGCGGCGAGAATCTCGGCGGGCACCGCCGAACCGAGCCCGGCAAGCCTGTCGGCCAGCGTGGCGAAGCGGCTCGCGAGAACCTGGTTGCGGGTGCCGCGCGGCTCGAGCACGCGCTTGACCTTGCTCGCGATGCTCGGCTTCGCGACGCCGATCTGGTTGGAGTCGTGCTGCCGGTAGTCGATGGTCGCCTCGCGCAGCACCTCGACGCGACCGGTCGCGGCGGCGACGGCAGCGAGCCACTCGTCGTGCACCCAGCCGTCGGGGAACGGCAGCGCCGCGTCCAGCAGCTCCCGCCGGAACACGACGGTCGCACCGGTCGCGAGGTTGCGGCGCACGAACGCGTCGAAGGCGCGTCCCGACTGCTCGGCGGCGAACTCCTCCGCCGTGATCTCGAGCGATTCGAACAAGGTTCGGCCCAGCGGTTCGCCCGCGGAGTCGACGAGGTCGGCATCCGTGTGCAGTAGCAGCAGGGCAGGGTCGGCGGCGAACCGGGCCGCGATCGATGCGAGGCGTCCTTCGTGCCAGACGTCGTCCTGGTCGCTGAGGGCGATGAGGTCGCCGCTCGCGGCGGAGACGGCGCGCTCGAAGTTCTTCGTGACGCCGAGCGGCGTCTCGCTGACGAGCACCACCGTCTCGGGAGCGTCGGGGAGGGCCGTGGTCACCTCGCGCACGATCGCCACGGTGTCGTCGCGGGATCCGTCGTCCGACACGATCAGCTGGGCGGGTCTCGGGCTCTGGCCGAGGATGCTCTCGACCTGCTGCCGAACGAAGCGCGCGCCCTCGTAGGTGCAGAGCGCGACGCTCACTCGCGGTGGTGCATCGCTCATTTGCGCTTCAAGACCACCGAGAGCACTCCGAGGAACATGCCGGCCATGATCGTCTGGGCTCCGAGGATCATCAGGAGCGACGCGGGGACAGCTGCGCGGATGGTGTCAGCGGCATTGAGCGCGCCGTATCCCGACGACGCCCACATGGAGAACTGGACGACGGCGATCGCGAGGCCGAGCAGGAAGATGATCACGCCGGCGATGGCGCTCGACTCCAGGCTAATCCGCCGCTCCAAGCGATCGAAGTTGCGGCTGCGAGGTATTCGGAAGCCTTCGTGCTGGGCGTAGATCTTGCTCAGGATGGCGAACAGCACCGCCTGATAGCCGACCACCGCGAGGGCGGCGAGGTAGACCTGGCTGGAGATGTCGAAGCCGACGTCGCCGATCACCAGCGGTCCGAGGCTCAGGAAGAACGCGCCCAGGATGCCGAGGATGAACGCGACGGAGCCCGGCACGAGGAAGAGCCAGCGCGGACTGAAGATCAGCAGGAATCGCAGGTGGCGCCAGCCGTCACGCCAGCTGCGCAGGTGCGGCGGCCGGGAACGGCCGTCGACGCTGAGCGTGGTCGGCACCTCGCTCACCTTGCTGCCGCCGAGCGACGCCTTCACCACCATCTCGCTGGCGAACTCCATGCCGGTCGTCTGCAGGTGAAGGCGGTTGATGGCCTCGCGGTTGAAGCCGCGCAGACCGCAGTGGAAGTCCGAGATCGGCGAACGGAAGAAGATCTTGCCGATGGTCGACAGCACCGGGTTTCCGAGGTACTTGTGCAGCGGCGGCATGGCGCCGGGCTCGATGCCGCCCAGAAACCGGTTGCCCATGACCAGGTCGTCGCCGGCGCGCAGCCGTTCGACGAAAGGGTCGAGATTCGAGAAGTCGTAGCTGTCGTCGGCGTCGCCCATGATGACGTACGTTCCCTGCGCCGCGGCGATGCCGCCGAGCAGCGCAGCGCCGTAGCCCTTCTCGGAGACGTCGACGACGCGCGCGCCGTGCGCGACCGCGATCTCCTGCGAGCCGTCGGTGCTGCCGTTGTCGGCGATCACCACTTCGCCCGCGATCCCGCTTCGCTGCAGATACGCCTGTGCCTTGTCGATGCAGACTGCGAGGGTCTCCGCCTCGTTCAGGCACGGCATCAGGATCGAGAGTTCTATCGCCTGCACGGTCGTCATGGAGGTGGATGAGTCCTTGTTCAGTCGGGATGAATGAAGCCGATCATATCCGTACGGAGCCGATGCGTTCGGACCTCCTGCCGTTTCTGCGATAGTTGACGGGTGACGAACGCGGGCGGGACGACAATCGACGTCGTCGTCCCCGTTTACGGCAACTGGCATCTCACCGAACGCTGTCTCGCCCGGCTGGCCGAGCAGACCGTTCCCCACCGCGTCATCGTCGTCGACGACGCGGGGCCCGACGACACCGTGACCCGGCTTCGCGCCGGCTACCCTGAGGTGACCGTCATCGCGCTCGAGAAGAACCTGGGCTTCGCGGGCGCCTGCAACCGGGGGATCGAGGCAGGGAGCGGCGAGATCGTCGTGCTCGTCAACAACGACGTCGAAGCCGAAGCGGACATGCTCGAGCTTCTCATCGCGCCGCTCCTGGCGGACGCGACGCTCGGCAGCGCATCCCCTCTCCTCCTGAAACCCGACGGCAGGGTCGACGCGTTCGGCATCTGCGCCGACGTCACCGTCGCAGGCTTCGTGCGGTACAACGGCGCGACGCCGGATGCGGTCGAAGACGGAACACCGGCGCCGGTGCTCCTCGGGCCGTACGGCGCGGTGGCCGCCTATCGGCGCACGGCGCTCGACGAGGTCGGGAACCTCGACGAGGGCATCCAGATGTACGGCGAAGAGCTCGATCTGGCCCTGCGGCTGAGCGCCGGCGGCTGGGGGGCCATCGCCGTTTCGGAGTCGCGCGGCGTTCACCTCGGCGGCGCGACCTCCGGCCGGGGCTCGGCCCAGCAGCGGCGCCGTGCGGGCTTCGGCCGCGGATACCTGCTGCGGGCGTACGGCGTGCTGCGCACCCGCCACGCAGCGCGCGCGCTGCTCACCGAGGCGATCGTGTGCGCCGGCGATCTGGTGCTCAGCCGCGACCTGGCGTCGACGAGCGGCCGTCTCGCCGGCTGGAAGGCCGGCGCCGCCGCGGCAGCGCGACCGCGCCGCATCCCCGGCATCGACACCGGCATCGGATTCGTGCGGTCGTTGCGGCTGCGCGTCGGAGACAGGCGGGCCTGAGCATGACGACCGAGCTTCCCCCCGAGCTGCGCCTCCAGCAGGCGGCGATGTCGCTGATCACCCTCGTCGGCGGCGTCTCCCTCGCTGTGATCCCCGCGGCGACGATCTCGATCTCGTCGCGCATCTTCTCGCTCGCCGAACAGGGCAGCATCGCCGTGATGGTCATGGTCGCGACGTTCGTCGGGCAACTGACCTTCGCCGTCGTCGTCGAGTCGCGGCTGAGCTCGGCGGCGACCGAGCGCCGGGTGACCTTTCCGCTCTGGCTCGCCGGGCTCTCCCTGCTCGCGGCCATCGCCGTCGCGGTGCAGTTCGAGAACGCCGTCGTGCTCTGCGTCGCCCTTCCCGTGCTGCTCGCCTCTCTGGAGGTCGGCCGCGGGGTGTCGGTGGCCGAACGGCTCGACGCACGCGAGATCGGTGCGGCGATCGCCGTCGGCGTCGGAGCGCTGGCCGGCGTGCTCGCGGGTTTCGCCGGGCTGAAGTGGGCGCTCATCCCCCTGGTGGCCGGGATCTTCGTGGCAACGCTCATCCGTTCGCTTCCCGTTCAGCACAAGGCGAGCGCCCCCGAGCCGCACGTGCTCGGCTGGGTCGTGACCGATGTCGCGATCACCGGAAGCGTCTACCCGCTGCTGAACGGCATGATCCTCGCGTTTCTCGGGCCGCTGCAGTCGGTGCTCTTCACCTCCATCTCGACCGTCTCCGGCGTGCTCGCCATCCCCCTGAACTTCATGCGGCTGCGTCTGCTCAAACAGCATTCGACCCTCGACATCGTCGTGTCCGCCGCCGCAGTGACGGGTGCGGTCGTGGTGATCTTCGTGTGCGAGTTCCTCGGGGTCTTCGGCTACATCTTCGCCGAGAGCTGGACCCTGCAGGCGACGGCGCTCCCGCTGCTCATCGCCTGCCTGTGGCGCGCCGCATCCCTCGCCACGACCATCCCGTTCGCTTCGCTGCGCCGGATGGGCGAAGCCAAACTGCTGACGATCCTGCGCGGCGTCGTGGCAGCGATCACGTTCGCCGCGGCCGCGGCCGTCGTCGCGACGCAGCAACTCGGCTGGATCTTCGCGGTGCTGCTCCTCGGCGAACTGCTGCAGGCCGCTCTCTACGAGGTCGCGCGGCGACGCAAGACCGCCCGCGCGCGGAAGGCGTGACGGCCGTGCCGCGCGTGCTCGTCGACCTGCTCTTCTACACGGGCACCAAGGGCGGCATGGAGTCCTACGCGCGCAACCTGTACCGAGAGCTCGGCACGGCGGGCGGCGGTTTCGACTACGTCGGGCTGGTACCGCGCGAGGCGCAGGAGCTCGACCTCGGCTGGTTCCCCGGCGAGCTCGTCTCCGCCCCGATCACCGGGGACAACCGTGTCTCGTGGGCCCGGGGCGAGCTGACCACGGTTCCGGCCGCCGCCCGGCACGCCGGAGCAGACCTCATCCACGCGCCCGCGAACATCGGCCCGGTGCGGTCACGCGTGCCCGTTGTCCTCACGGTGCACGACCTGCTGCCCTTCGTGCATCCCGAGTGGGTGCCCGGCCCGTACTCCCCTGTGCTGCGCGGCCTGATCTCCCGCGCCGCGCGCCACGCGAAACGCGTGATCACCGTCAGCCGTCAGTCGGCCGACGACCTGCGGAAGGTTCTGCGGATCGCCGACGACCGCATCGACGTCGTGCCTCTCGCGGGACGCCCCGGCACAGCGCCGTCGAACGCCACCGGGCGAGCGGCCGATCTCATCCTCAGCCTCGGCAACCGGATGCCCCACAAGAACTTCGAGACGCTGCTCACGGCGGTCGCCCGGATTCCAGCCGGCGAACGGCCCCGGCTGGTCATCACGGGATCCCACGGCGACGACCCACTTCGCCCTCTCGTCGACTCGCTCGGCATCGGGGCGACGACCACGCTGCTCGGCTGGGTCGACGACGCCGAGGTGGAACGCCTGTACGCCGAGGCGACCGCGGTCGTCATCCCCACCCTCTTCGAGGGCTTCGGGCTGCCCGTGCTCGAGGCGATGTCTCGCGGCTGCCCCGTGATCTGCTCCGACATCCCGGTGCTGCACGAGGTCGGCGGGGGCGCCGCCACCTACGTCGATCCGCGAGATGCGGACGGTCTCGCCGCGCGCATCCGGAGCCTGCTGGCCGATCCGGCCGAGCAGCAGCGTCGGTCGGCCGCCGGGCTCGCCCGCGCCGCCGAGCTCTCTTGGGCGACGACCGCGCGGCTCACCGCCGCGAGCTTTCAGCGGGCGCTCGAACCGTAACGCTCGAGGATCTCGTCGACCGAGCGCGACAGGTTCTGCGACCGGCTCGCCGACACGAACCACTCCGCCGTCGACGTTCTGAGCTGCTGGCCGCCCGCCACGGCCCGGGCGATGGCGCCGCCGAGCGCCTGCGGGCCGGCGTCGGCGGCGACGAACCCGTTCACGCCCTCCACGATCAGATCGACAGCGGCATTGTCATCGCCGGCGACGACGACACTCGGGGTGCCGACGGCCGCGGCCTCCGCGACGACGAGGCCGAACCCTTCCCGGCGCGAGGGGTTCACCAGCACCGCGGCCTCGGCGAACAGCCGCTCGAGCTCGTCATCGTCGACACGGCCCCGGATGTCGAACAGCTCGCCGACCCCGTGTTCGGCGACGGCGCGACGGAGAGCCTCCGTCTCGGGCCCCGAACCGACGACGACGGCTCGCACCGCCGGGTCGGCGTCGTGCGCGACCGCTATCGCGGCCGGCAGCGCAGTGAGCTGCTTGTCGGGGATGTGCCGGCCGGCGAAGAGCACAAGCCCCGGCCGGGAGGCGACCGCGCTCGGGCGGCGGGGCTCCCCCGCGAGATCGAGCAGGCCGAGCACGATGGGTCGCAGCCTGCGACGGTAGCGCCTCACCCGGTCGCGGGTGAACGAGCTGTTGACCGTGGCGCCCGCCGTGAGCCGGAGCGCGAACCACTGCAGAACCGAGGCGATCGTACCGACGAGCGCCCCGGAGTACTCCCGCCACTTGCGCCAGGTCCAAACCTCGAGCCAGTCGCTCAGCAGTCGCGTGCGGGTGCCGATCGTCGCGGCCCGGGCGGCGAAGACGTTGAGCACCGGGAGCGCGCTCACGATCACGAGGTCGTACTCGCCGCGACGGCGGCGGAGCTCGCGGAACACGGCGAGCGCGAAGCCCGCCGCCGCAGCCGCGCGGCGTCCCCCCTCCGCGTCGTAGATCTCGCCCGACCAGACCGGAACGACCGTGAACGGCGCTGCGGGCGCATCCGCGTCGCCCCATTGGTCGCGCGTGAGGTAGTCGACCGAGTGACCGCGATCGACGAGCAGTTCGGCCATGCGGCGGTAGACCCGCTCGCCTCCGCCGGTGTTCAGGGGGTACAGGCAGTCGTAGACGATGGCGATGCGCATGTCACGCACCGACGGAGTCCGCGACGAGCTCAGGCCGCTGCTCCTGCTCCACCGTCTGCGCACGGTCACGTCGGTCGACGCCCTGGAGCCCGAGCCACACCGCGAAGCCCACCGTCACCAGGGCGTAGACGACGGTCAGCGTCTGCCACCCAAGAGGCGGCTGCCAGGCGGGGTGCAGCATCGTGTTGAACGGATGCTCGAATCCCGTCGTGTAGCGCCGGAGGGCGTAGAGGAAGGCCGAGAAGCCGAAGAGCGAGCAGAGCCCCAGACCGATCGCGGTGATGCGGCTCGACACGAAATCGAGCCGGGAGCCTTCGGGCCGGGACAGCATCCAGGCCGCGAGCAGCGGCACCGCCAGGTAGAGGAAGAGCCCGTACCTGCCCTGCCAGATCAGCCCGGTGCGCGAGACGGTGACGCCCTGCACGAGAGCCGGGATGATCAGGGCCCCCACGATCGCGCAGGCGATTACGATCGTCGCCCGGCGGCCGGCGCCGGTCAGTGCGAGGATCAGCAGAACGCCGATGGCGATCACGACGACGGCGTACAGCATCCAGGGCAGAGGGGTGTCGAGCCAGCCGAACACGCCGAGGCTCTGCTCGAGAAAGCCGGGTGTGAGCTTCAGCATCGCCGTGACCCCGGAGAAGGCGCTCGCCCCGACGAGTGGCGCGTCAGCCACGCCCGCCTGGCCGGCCGCGCCGCCGGTCGCGAGGGTCCAGATGCCGGAGAAGAGCGTGCCGGCGGCGATCACACCGATCCAGATGTAATTGGCCGGACGGGTGAAGAACGCGCGAGCGCTGCGCAGCCCCGAGACGGCGAGACAAGCGGCGACCACGATGACGAGCCAGAGCGGGCCGACCGACCGGGCATTGGCCAGAAGGATGCCGGAGATCGTCACGATCGTCCACAGGTATCCGCGCGAGAGACCGACATCGGTCGACGCGGGATCGTGTCGCTCCAGCAGGCGGAGGAGGCTTGCCCACAGGGCCGCCGCCGCCGCGATCTCGACGCCGTTCGGGTTCACGGAGCCGGTGAGATACAGCACCATCGGGCCCGCGACCAGCATCAGACCGAGCGGGAGCCAGCGGGTGCGGCGCGACGACAGCGCCGCCTGGAAACCCCAGGCCAGAAGCAGCGCTCCGAGCAGTGCGCTGGCAATCCTCATCGCGTAGACGCCGACCTCCCCGTTGTCGGTCAGCAGGCTCGGCCAGCCGACGAGGTAGTAGTAGATCGGGTTGTATGCGCCGACCCAGGTGTCGAACGTCGCCGAGCCCGAGCCGTCGCCGAAGTGCACCGCGCAGTGAGCCGACGACTCCGGCTTGAACAGGAAGCACATCGTCGAGTGGTTGTAGTGGTACCCCGGCGGGAGGTCGACGACCAGGTACTTCGCCCCGGATTCGACCGACCCGATGACCTGACCGCGCACCTGCGCGATCGCTTTGGCGGCGTGAGCGTTCTCATCCGGGATGGAGAACAGCGGGCTCGCCAGAGCCCAGAGGGTCGAGAGAGCGGCGAGAAAGGCGAACGGGATCCAGAACTTTCGGGCGAACCGCCCGGGAACCTTCGCCGGCGTATCGGATGCGGGCACGGGCATCACGCTAGGGCATTCGGCCGTCGACCCTGGCCGCGACATGCGCCCGCCACGCCGACCCGACGATCTCGTCGAGCCCGTGCGCCGCACGCCAGCCCAGCTCGGCCTCGATCTTCGACGCCGAGGCGACGACGACGGCGGCGTCTCCGGCCCGGCGTTCGACGACCTCGGGCTCGAGCGAGGAGCCCGCGAGCTCGAGGATGGCGTCGACCATCTGGCGAACGCTCGTCCCCTCCCCCGTTCCGATGTTGAACACCTCGTGGTCGCCACGCCCGCCGACCGTGTGGTCGATGGCGGCGAGGTGGGCCTCGGCCACGTCGAGCACGTGCACGTAGTCCCGCACGCAGGTGCCGTCGGGGGTGTCGTAGTCGTCGCCGAAGATCAGCGGAGGCAGACCCTGGTCGATGCGCTCGAAGACCATCGGCACGAGGTTGAGGCGCGCGCGGTCGGCGAGCTCGATCGCGCCGGTGCCCGCCACGTTGAAGTAGCGCAGGCTCACGGCGGACAGACCGAACGCCCGGCCGGCATCCGCCACGAGCTGTTCTCCGACGAGCTTCGTGCCCCCGTACGGATTGACCGGCACCGTCTGCGCGTCTTCGGTGATGGCGGCCCCGCTCGCAGACCCGTACACGGCGGCGGACGAGGAGAAGACCAGGCGTGCGACGCCCGCGTTCTCCATGGCGATGAGCAGGTTCGCGAGCCCGCCCACGTTCTGCTGGTAGTACCAGGCCGGACGCTCGACCGACTCACCGACCTGTTTTCGGGCGGCGAAATGGAGCACCGCGTCGATGCGCTGCTCGCGGAGGCCGGCGGACAAGACGTCGATCGCGTCGAGCGAGGCGAGGTCGACCGTGAGCACCTCGACTCCGGGCACGCGGCGAACATCCCCGGTGACCAGATCGTCGGCGATCACGACGTCGTCGCCACGCTCTTGGAGCAGGCGGACGACGTGCGCGCCGATATAGCCGGCGCCGCCGGTGACGAGAACTCGCATGGGCCGAAGTCTACGAGACGCCCTTGGACTCCGTCTGCGCGTCTGACGGCTCCGCATCCGCCCCATCTGCCGTGGGGGCCGGGCGCTCGGCTTCGGCCTGTTCGGGGGTGGGCGCCTGCAGGATGGCCAGCTGCCGGGCCAGGATCGTGATCTCCCGCTCGGTGTTGCGGTGCCTGCGCTGCACCAGGATCGAGTTGCCCGCGAACACGACGATCAGACCGTAGAGCAGGAGATCGGCACCTCGGCCGACCCCGACGAGATGGGCGACCGACGTGACGGCCGAGGGGAAGATCACGGCCAGCACGACCAGAGCGAGAAGCACGAGCATCACCAGGCGGCGGATGGCGACGTGACGTTGCCCGCGACCGGGGATCATGAGGAAGACGGCGAAGGCGGCGAGCACGACGACGAGGATGATCTTGATCACGGTTTGACCGGCGTCCATGGTGCTGCTCCTACTTCACGAACAGATCGCTGAGGATGTTGACCGAGTTCCAGACCGACTGGCCCTTGGCCTTCGAATAGTCGGTGTACACGACGTGCACCGGCGCCTCCACCCAGCGCAGGTCGTTGCGGGAGATCTCCGACACGATCTCCGACGCGTGAGCCATTCTGTTCTGGGTGATCGCGATCGACGACGCGGCACGGCGGTTGAACGCGCGCAAGCCGTTGTGCGCGTCGGTCAGATGCACTCCGGTGCTGCGCCGCTCGAACGCGACCGCGGTCTTCAGCACGAGACGTTTCAGCGGTGACACCGTCGTGCGACCGTCGAGGAAGCGCGACCCCACGACGACGTCGACAGGCTGGTCTTGCAGGATGTTCACCATGACGACCGCATCCGAGACCTGGTGCTGGCCGTCGGCGTCGAACGTCACGAAATACTCCGCACCGGGGTCGGTGAGAGCCCAGTCGAGCCCCGTGCGCAGCGACGCGCCCTGGCCGAGGTTGATCGGATGCTTCACCACGACCGCCCCGGCGGCACGAGCCTCGTCGGCCGACCCGTCGGTGGAGCCGTCGTCGACGCAGACCACGTTCGGGAAGACCTTGCGAGCGTCTTCCACCACGGCACGGATGACCGGCGCCTCGTTGAAAAGCGGGATCACGAGCCAGGTCTTGCTCTCGGCAGCGGAAATCGGTCGCCTCCAGATCGGCACGCGCTCTGGCGCGCGAAAGAAATACGGAATTGCTGATCCATACTAGCTCCGCCGCATCGGTGCCGGCTGGACGACAGCCTCTCCCAGGGGAGCCCGCCGGGCCCGTGATAGTTTCGTTGCGCGCTCTGCGGTTCGATACAGGCGCATCCGCTTCTCGAAAGGACGATACGGCGTTGGCTTTCGTTGCACCTGGTGCCGATGTCTCGTCCGATGCTTCGATCGGCGACGGCTCCAAGATCTGGCATCTCGCGCAGGTGCGCGAGGAGGCCGTGCTCGGTGAGAACTGCATCGTCGGGCGCGGCGCATACATCGGAACGGGCGTTCGGATGGGCGACAACTGCAAGGTGCAGAACTACGCCCTCGTCTACGAGCCGGCGGTGCTCGGCACCGGTGTGTTCATCGGCCCGGCCGTCGTGCTGACGAACGACACGTATCCGCGCGCGATCACGCCCGACGGCGAGCTGAAGAGCGCCCACGACTGGACGCCTGTCGGAGTGACGATCGGCGACGGAGCCTCCATCGGCGCCCGCGCCGTGTGCGTCGCCCCGGTGACGATCGGTCGCTGGGCGACGGTCGCCGCAGGCGCCGTCGTCACCAAAGACGTTCCCGACTTCGCGCTCGTCGCCGGTGTTCCGGCGCGGCGCATCCGGTGGGTCGGCAAGGCCGGGGTGCCCCTCGAACGTGAGGGCGATCTCTGGGTGTGCCCCAGCACCGGCGAGCAGTACCGAGAAACAAACGACGAACTCACCGAGGTGAACCAATGACAGAGACCGGAGCTTTCATCCCGGCGGCGAAACCGATCATCGGGGACGACGAGCGTGCGGCGGTCGACGCCGTGCTCGTCTCGGGCATGCTCGCCCAGGGCGAAGAGGTCGCCGCGTTCGAGAACGAGTTCTCCGCGCAGCTCGTCGACGGCCGTCACGCCGTGGCGGTGAACTCCGGAACATCCGGGCTCCACCTCGGGCTGCTGGCCGCGGGCGTCGGCCCCGGCGACGAGGTCGTCGTGCCGTCGTTCACCTTCGCTGCCACGGCCAACTCGGTCGCCCTCACCGGCGCGACCCCGGTCTTCGCCGACATCGACCCGGTCACCTACGCTCTCGACGCCCGCGCGGTCGAGTCCGTGCTGACCGAGCGCACCGTCGGGATCATGCCCGTGCACCTCTACGGGCATCCCGCCGACCTGGCCGCTCTCGGCGAGCTGGCGACCCGACGCGGTCTGCGCCTGTTCGAGGATGCGGCCCAGGCCCACGGCGCGCAGCTCGACGGCCGCCCCGTCGGCTCCTTCGGCGACTTCGCGATGTTCAGCCTGTACCCGACGAAGAACATGACCTCCGGCGAGGGCGGGATGGTGACCACCGGCGACGAAGAGATCGCGCGCCGGCTCCGCCTGCTGCGCAACCAGGGCATGGCGAAGCAGTATGAGAACGAGATCGTCGGCTTCAATGCCCGCATGACCAACCTCCACGCCGCCATCGGCCGGGTTCAGCTGACCAAGGTCGGCCGCTGGACGAAGCAGCGCCAGGAGAACGCCGCGTTCTTCGACGCGAACCTCCGCGGCGTCGGCATCCCCGCCGTCGCCGGGAACGCGACGCACGTGTACCACCAGTACACGATCCGGGTGCCGGAAGACCGGGACGGGTTCGCGACCGCCCTACGCGAGGAGTACGCCATCGGCAGCGGGGTGTACTACCCCATCCCCAACCACCGGCTGCCGTCGTTCGCCCGCACCGAAGACCTCCCCGAAACCGAGCGGGCCGCGCGCGAGGTGCTCTCGCTCCCGGTGCACCCGTCGCTCTCCCCGGCCGACCTCGACCGCATCGTCGCCGCTGTGAACGCCCTCGCGGGAGCGGGTGCCTGATGGCCGAGCTGCGCGTAGGACTCGTCGGTCTCGGCATGATGGGGCGTCATCACGCGCGCGTCATCCGTGAGACGGAGGGCATCACGCTCGCCGGAGTGGCGGATGCCCTCGGCGACCCGCACGGCGTCGCCGGCAAGCTCGCGGTCTCACCCGATGTCGACGCGCTGATCGCGCTGGGCATCGACGCTGCCGTGGTGGCCGTTCCCACCGCGATGCACGAGGCCATCGCCCTGCGCCTCGCCGAAGCCGGTGTGCACGCGCTCGTCGAGAAGCCCATCTCGGGCGACGTCGACTCGGCCACCCGAGTGGTGGAGGCGTTCGAGTCACGGGGCCTGGTCGGGGCCGTCGGTCACATCGAGCGGTTCAACCCCGCTCTGCTCAGCCTCCGGGCACGCTTGGAGAGCGGAGACCTCGGCGAGGTCTACCAGATCGCCACGCGGAGGCAGGGGCCTTTCCCGTCACGCATCGCCGACGTCGGCGTCGTCAAAGACCTCGGCACGCACGACATCGACCTGACCTCCTGGCTCGCCCAGAGCCGGTTCGCGACGGTGTCGGCGCAGACCACCCTGCGCAGCGGCCGCGAGTTCGAAGACATGGTGTCGTTCACGGCTCGCCTGCAGAACGGCGTGATCACCAACCACCTTGTCAACTGGCTGTCGCCCATGAAGGAGCGCGTCACCATCGTGACCGGCGAACGCGGCGCCCTCGTCGCCGACACGGTCAGCGGTGACCTCACGTTCTTCGAGAACGGCACCGTGCGCACCGAGTGGGACTCCGTGATGGCTTTCCGCGGAGTCTCCGAAGGCACCATGGTGCGCTACGCGATCACCAAGCGCGAGCCGCTCAGGTCGGAGCACGAGGCGTTCCGGGATGCGATCCTCGGCGTCACCCCGCCCGCGGCTGTCGTCGTCACCATGCGCGAAGGGCTCGAGAACGTTCGGGTCGCGGAGGCGGTGCTCGAGTCGGCCAGAAGCGCCTCGACCATCACGATCTCGGCGTGAGCCAGCGCATGAGGCGGGTGATCATCGCCTCTCGCCTCTACGCGCCCGAGGTCGGAGCCGCCGCGTTCCGTCTGCGCGCTCTGGCCAGGGGCCTCGCCGCGGAGGGCGTGAAGGTGCGCGTGGTGACATCGGTGCCGCCCCGCGGAACGGCCATCCCGGCCCCGGATGCGGGCGTCACGATCTCCCGCTTCCCGGTTCTCCGCGACCGCGGAGGCAACGTGCGCGGGTATGTGCAGTACCTCAGTTTCGACATCCCTCTCTTCTTCCGCCTGCTCTTCACCGGCGGTGATCTCGTCGTCTCCGAACCCCCGCCGACCACCGGCGCCGTCGTCGCGGTGACGAGCTGGCTGCGGCGGCGGCCGTACGCCTACTACGCCGCCGACGTGTGGACGGATGGCCTCATCGCTCTCGGCGCACCGCGATTTCTGGTCGGCATCATGCGAGCGGTCGAGGGCTTCGTGATGCGCAACGCCGCGACCGTCATCGCGGTCTCCGACGAAGTCGCGCAGAAGGTCGTCGCCTTCGGCGTCGATCCGTCGGCCGTGGCGACCGTCGGCAACGGCGTCGACATGGACGTGTTCACGCCGGACGGTCCCCGTGCCGAGCTGTCACAGCCCACCTACGTCTACACCGGCGCGATGTCGGAGTGGCAGGGGCCGGCGATCTTCGTCGAGGCGCTCGCGATCGTGCGGCAGACGCATCCGACGGCCTCGATCCGCTACTTCGGCCAGGGCGTCGAGGAGCCGCACATTCGTGAAGCGGCCGAACGGCTCGGGCTGACGGATCACGTGCACCTCGGGGGTGTGATCCCGCCCGCCGAGACGGCCGAGTGGATCCGCGGCGCGACCGCCGCGCTCGCCAGCATCAAACCCGGGGTCGGCTACGACTTCGCCAAGCCGACGAAGACCTACGCGGCCGCCGCGTGCGGCACCCCGGTGGTGTTCGCCGGTATCGGAGCGGGCGCGAAACTGGTCTCCGACAACGGCCTCGGCTGGCGAAGCGACTTCGAGCCCACGGCGATCGCCGAAGCGATGCTCGCCGCCGCTGACGCTGAACAGGCCGGCGAAACCCGACGGCTTCGGGATGGCCGAGTCGACTGGGCGAAAGCCAACACCTCGCTGGCCGCTTCGGGTCGCCTCGCCGCCCAGCGTCTGCTCGTTGCCGACTAGCGGTATCCGGCGCTCAGCCCCGGTTCGCCGCTCGCTGCGCGAGAACATCCACCACGCGCCCCGCGGCGTGACCGTCGCCGTACGGAGCAGCGTCGGTCTCGGGCGGCCTCGGCCGCTGCACGGCGGCCGGCAAGGCGGCGAGATCGGAACCGACGAGAACGTTCCAGCCGAGCTCCACGGTTTCGACCCATTCCGTCTCCGGACGCACGGTCGTGGTCGGCACTCTCAACAGGAAGGCCTCCTTCTGGAGACCGCCGGAATCGGTCACGACCCCGGCGCTCCCCATCACGGCGGCGACGAGATCCGGGTAGGCGAGCGGCGCCGCGAGCTCGATCGCTCCACGCTGAAGGTCGACGCGTGCGGCCTCCGCAGCGGCCACCAGACGAGGATGCGCCAGCAGGCGCACCGGCCGGTCGAGGCCCGCGAGCGCATCCACGATCGCGGCCAGCCGCTCAGGATCGTCGGTGTTGTCAGGGCGGTGGATGGTCGCGATGTAGCCGGCGCCGGGGTCGGTCACCGCGCCGCGAGCCACGACGGAATCCCTCACGGAGTAGAGCACGTCGGTCATCACGTCGCCGACGAGAACACTGCGGTCGGCGAGACCCTCGTGCGCGAGGTGCTGCATCGCGACCTCGGTCGGCGCCAGCAGCAGGTCGGCGGCGTGATCGGTCAGAACCCGGTTGTGCTCCTCGGGCATGCGACGGTTGAACGAGCGCAGACCGGCCTCCAGGTGCGCGAGCGGCACGTGGAGCTTGACCGACGCGACGGCGGCGGCGAGCGTGGAGTTGGTGTCGCCGTAGACCAGCACCCAGTCGGGCTGGTAGCGCTCGATGACCGGCTCGAGCTCGGCGAGCATCGCACCCGTCTGCTTGCCGTGCGCACCAGAGCCGATCGCGAGGTTGACGTCCGGCTGCGGCATGCCGAGGTCACGGAAGAACACGTCGGACATCAGCTCGTCGTAGTGCTGGCCGGTGTGGACGACGATGTGCTCCGCTCTACCCGCCATCGCGGCGGCGATCGGAGCCAACTTGACGAACTGGGGGCGAGCGCCCACCACACTCAAAACACGCACCCCGCAACCCTAATCGATCACGCGCGTGGCCACCTGAGTTCCTGCGCGGTGCCCGGCCGACGCTCGGGACGCGTTCTGTAAACTGGGCCGCGACACCCGGCGGTCGGCGGGTGCAGAGACGAGCCATGATGATCCCCCTCTCCGGTGTGCCCGAGTCGATGCGGCACGCGCGGCCCGAGCTGTGAAGGCCCTCTGGCGCACCCTGCGCGAGCTCATTCCGCTGCTGCCGAAGGCAGGGCAGCGCTACCTCAGGTTCTATTCGTGGTTCGTCGGGCTCCTCGCCATCCTCGACGCCGTCTCGCTCGGACTCCTCGCCGTCGTGATCACTCCGCTGCTGTCGGGCAGCTCGCTGACGGTTCCGGTGCTCGGCACGATCGACACGACCGGCCTGGTGTGGATCCTCGTGCTCGTCTGCGTGATCGTGATCGTGAAGGGCGTTCTCGCCTCGCTCATCCAGTACTTCGCGACGCGCCGGTTCGCGGCGTTCGAGCTCGGCATCGGCGACCGGCTGCTGAACGCCTACCTGGCCGCTCCGTGGGTCGAACGGCTCAAACGCAACTCGGCGGATGTGGTGCGTCTCGCCGACTGGGGCATCGCCAACACGATCGCCGGCGTGCTGCTGCCCGCCGCATCCCTCATCGGTGAGGCCACGACGTTCATCGTCGTGTTCCTCGTGCTCGTGGTCGCGCAGCCGGTCATCGCGCTGACGGCGGTGATCTATCTCGGCCTCGTCGGGCTGGCGCTCTACTTCTGGGTCTCGCGGAGATCGCAGGTCGCCGGCCGGGTGAACCGCGACTACTCGTACACCGTGTCCCGCCTGCTCACCGAGATGATCGGTGCGCTCAAAGAGGTCACCCTGCGCAACAAGTCGGCCGAAGTGGCGGCGGTGGTTCACGCGAATCGAGTGAAGACCTCGCAGGCGCGAGCCAATATCCAGTTCCTCAGCCTGGTGCCCCGGTACATCCTCGAATCGGCCGTCATCGGCGGAATCGTGCTCGTCGGTGCCGTTGGATTCATCACAGGAGGCGGCCTGACCGCGGCGATCACCGCGGTCTCGATCTTCAGCCTGGCCGGGTTCAGGATGGCGCCGTCGATCACGCGGTTCCAGGCGGTCATCGGCACCACGACGGCGAACCTGCCGCACGCGCAGAACGTCATCGCCGACATCAAGCTCATGGAGAAGCAGAACGAGGAGGCGAAGGGCGGCCTCGACACGGGACACCTGCCCGAGCATCCGACCACGCTCGATCTCGAGAACGTGTCGTTCGCATACTCGCCCGGCGCTCCGGATGCGTTGAGCGATGTCTCGCTCTCCATCCCCTTCGGCTCCACCGTCGCCTTCGTCGGCTCGTCGGGCGCGGGCAAGTCGACGCTGGTCGACCTGATCCTCGGCCTCGTCGACCCCACCACCGGCTCGATCGCGATCGACGGCACACCGCTCCGTCATGTGGCGTCGGCGTGGCATTCCCGGGTCGGCTACGTTCCTCAGGACGTCTCGCTGTTCGATGGCACCGTCGGCCAGAACGTCGCCCTGACCTGGTCGAACGACGTCGACCCCGACCGCGCGAAGACCGCCCTGGAGCAGGCACAACTCTGGGATGTCATCGCCGGACGCGACGGCGGACTCGACGGCGTCATCGGCGAGCGCGGCCTTGCACTGTCGGGAGGCCAGCGGCAGCGGCTCGGGATCGCCCGCGCCCTCTACGTCGACCCGTTCGTGCTGGTGATGGACGAGGCGACGAGCGCGCTCGACACGGCGACCGAGGCGGCCGTCGCGAAGGCCATCCGCGAACTGCACGGCAAGGTCACCGTGATCCTCGTGGCTCACCGGCTCTCGACCATCCGTCACGCCGACCGCATCTACTTCATGGCTGACGGCAGAATCACCGCGAGCGGCACGTTCGACGAACTGGTGAAGACCGTTCCCGCCTTCGCCGAGCAGGCCGCCCTGGCCGGGATGACGGGGTAGCGACGTGCGGATCCTCGTCGTCACCACCTGGTTCCCGAGCGATGAACGCCCGGGTGAGGCCCCGTTCAACCTGGAGCACGTTCGCGCGATCGCGCTGAAGCACGACGTGCGTGTCATCCACCTGTCGCTGTCGGGTGCGGCGAGCCCGTCGAACGAGATTTACCAGGGTGTGCGCGTTCGACGGCTGCCGTTCTCTCCTCGGCACCCGGTGGGGATGCTGCGCGCCTGGCGCGAGATCCGGCGGGCGGCACGCTCTGCCGACGTGATGCACACCATGGCGTTCTCGTCGGCCCTCGTAGCAGCCCCGGCCCACGCGTTCAGCCGCCGCCCTTGGGTGCACACCGAGCACTGGAACGGCGTCAGCAATCCTGCGAGCGTGGGAGGGCTGTGGCCCCGACTCGCCTGGCTCCGCCACGTTCTGCGCCTCCCTCATCGTCTGACCGGGGTGACCAGCCAACTGACGGCAGTGCTCGCGCGATTCGGCAGACCCGGAGCCGCCAGCGTGGTTCCTTGCGTCGTGGAGAACACCGCTCCGATCACTCCTGCCCGGTTCGGTGAACGTTTGGAACTCGTCGCCGTTGGCGCGCTCATCCCCCGCAAGCAACCGCTCATGGCCGTCGAGACGCTCCGGTGGTTGCAAGCCAACTCGCGGCCGGTGCATTTGACGTGGGTCGGAGGTGGCGAACTCGCAGCCGCAGCAAAGGAGCTGGCGGCCGAATTGGGCGTTGGAGGGGCCCTCACGCTGGTTGGAAACCTGCCGCCGCGCGAGGTCTTCGCGGCGATCGCGAAAGCAGATCTCTTCTTTCTTCCGACCGCACAAGAGAACTTCTTCACCTCCGCGGCCGAAGCGCTCTCCACGGGACGTGCCGTTGTCGTGCCTCTCGTCGGCGGATACGACGATTATGTCGACGAGTCGAACTCGGTCATCGTGCGTGAGAACTCGCCGGAGGCGTACGGTCGCGGTGTACTCGCCGCCGAGGCGCGATTCGCCGCACGCGATCCGCACACGTTGGCCGACCCGATCCGCGACAGATTCAGTCTCGCCACGGTCGGGGCGCAGTTCGACAGCATCTATGACGACGTGACCGGTCGACGCGGACGTTCGGCCGATCGATGAGGAATGATCCGATCGTCGACGCGGTCATCGCGGTCCATGACCCGTCGCGTCCCATCGCGCGGGCTGTGGCATCACTGACGCGATCGGGCCTTCGGGCTGGCGACGGCCTCCGGATAACCGTCGTGTGCCACAATCTGCCCGTCGAATCGATCAGCCGGCAGCTGACCGCCTTCGAGGGACCCGGGCTTCGGTTCCTCCACCTGGAGGACGGCATCGCAAGTGCGGCAGGACCCTTCAACGCCGGCATCGAAGCAGCCACGGCGGGGTACGTCTCGATCATGGGATCAGACGACCGACTGGAGCCGGGCGCGCTTGCAGCGTGGCTCGAGTTCACCTCCGGGCGGACCGCCGATGCGGTCATCGCACCTCAAGTGCATGCGAGCGGATCGCCGGTGCGCACGCCACCGGTCAGAAAGTTCCATCGGGGAGACCTGGATGCCGTGCGCGACAGACTGGCTTATCGCACCGCCCCTCTCGGTCTGATGAGCCGCGCAGCGATCGACAGGCTTACTCTGCGATTCCCCGCCGGCCTGCCGACCGGCGAGGACCAGAGCTTCTCCGCACGCCTCTGGTTCGAGGGCGAAGGTCTTCGCTATGCCGCCTCGACGCCGAGGTACGTCGTCGGTGCGGACGCGGCGACCCGGGTCAGCACCACCCCGAGGGCGCTTCACACCGAGTTCGCGTTCATCGAGCAGCTGATCGGCGATCCGTGGTACCTCGCGCTGCCCCTGACTTCGCGAGCGGCGCTCGCCGTGAAGCTCGTGCGCATCCACATCTTCGCCGCCACGCTTGCTCGAATCGACGCCGGGGCGTTCGACGACGACGATCACTCCACCATCGTGCGTGTCATCGAGCGCTTGCGCTCCGTTGCGCCCGCATTCGAACGCCCCCTTTCGATCGCCGATCGCCGAACGATCGACGCGATGGCGAGAACCGACGCCGACGCCGCACACATCGGCGAGCTTGCTCGCGCGAGGCGACGCTTCGGGCTTCCTTCGACGCTTGTCACCAGAGACCTTCGCGGCCTGTTCGCCGTCGAAGGCCCCCTCCGCTTCATGGCCGCGTCCGCGCTGCTCTAGCAGCGGGATCGGCGCCGCTCAGTCCCCGGGCACGAACTCCGCGAACAGGGCGGCGATCGCGTCTTCCCAGCCCTTCTGCTGAGCCTCCGACGAGAGGTCGCGTGCGGCGGCGTGAGCGGCCGCCTTCCAGGCCGCGACCGACTCCGGGGTCAGCCGGGCGATCACGCTGCGGAGCGACTCGACCGAGAAGTCCGGCACGACCTCGCCGAGCCCGTACTGCTCGAGAATCGCGACCATCTCGGGCGACGGCCCGATGATGAGGCCGAGTCGTGCCTGCACCGCCTCGAAGAACTTGTTCGGCAGTGCGTGTGCGAGGTTGAAGTTGGTCGGCGGCAGAAAGGTCATCGACACGTCGTACTCGGCGAGTGTGTCGACGAGTCTGTCGTACGGCACGGGATCGCGGAAGGTGAGCCCTGCCACGCCTGCACCCTGCGCCTTCAGCTCGGCGACGTAGTCCGGTTCGTTCGGCATGACGATCATGTCGAGCGTGACGTTCGCGGGCGCATCCTTCATCAGTTCGATGAAGTTCTCCAGCTTGCGATAGCGCTGACCGGCCGCCGAATGGATCAGGCGGATGGGTGAGTGCACGGGGGCGGGCTCGCGCTCGGAATAGGGAGCGGCGTTCGTGACGACGCCCACCTTCACCCCGTAATCCGCCTCGTACTGGTCGGCGATGCCGCGCGCCACCGTCGTGACCGAGGCCAACTGCTTGAGGTAGGTGCGGCACAGCCACCGGGTGTACGGCGCGACGGTCAGGCGCCAGCGCAGATCGTCGTCCTTCTCCTTCGGCGCGAACTCGTGCAGGTCGCCGTGCACGCCGAAACGTGGCTTCAACTCCAGAGCGAGCGGAACGGCGTTGAGGTCGTTGGCGAGGATGCCGTCGAACCGACGGCCGGTCAGCTTGGGCCGGGCGTCGGCGACCGCCTGTGTGTTCCAGTACGCACGCCGGTAGCGACGTGTGGCGACCGCGACCTTGTCGTCGACCCACCCACGCGCTTCACGCGGGATCTCGACGTGATCGACCACGCCGTCCGGCGCATCCCCGTACCCGCAGGTCGTGACGTCGTAGAGGTCGCTGAAGAGCTTCACCTGCTTGAGCACCCGCGGATCGGACCGGATGGGCGAGAACGACAGGATCAGCAGCGACGGGCGGTGGGACATGCGGCTTTCTGCTTTCAGTCGGCTGCGGCCTGGCGGTAGGCCGCTTCGAGCACGGGCACCCATCGGTCGGGCGTGTGCTTGTTCAGAACCCAGCTTCGCGCATCCAGTGCCGTGGAGGCTCCGATCGGGTCGGCAAGGGTCGCAACGGTCTGCTCGACGACCTCGGGCACGGTGCCGGTCAGCACCGGCGGCGGGTCGCCGCCGTCCTGCAACTCGGTGACGGGACAGAGCACGACCGGGCCGATCGCCATGGCCTCGAGTTCACTCACAGCGATGATGCCCGCGGCCTGTCCGATGGCGACGTCGGCGCCGGCCACGAGATCGAGGAATCCGGCGTGCGGACGTCGCGGCACGAGTTCGACGCCGCGCGCGGCGGCCTCCGCGGCACCCGGACCCCAGTCGAGGCCGACGAGACGCACCTCGGCGGGCAGCGCAGCTCGCAGAGCGCCCGCCAGTTCGAGTTGGGTCTCGACGCCCTTCGTGTCGTCCCAGCGGGAGACGAACAGCACGGTCTGCGGCCCGGTGCCGGTGGCAGCGCGCCAGGCAGGAAGCCGCTCGGGCTCCACGAACGCCGGCATGTATCGCGCGTCGGGGCGGGCCTTGGTCGCTTCATCGACCGTGTCGAGGTTCGTGTAGTACACGGCGCTCGCGCCGTCGATCGCCCGCTGCACGAGGTCGTGGGTCTCGGGCGCCTTCCACTGGCGACGGATGTCCGTGCCGTGCAGGTGCAACAGGTAGGGACGCTTCGGGATGTACGGCTTCTGGAACAACGGAACGGTCGTCGCGTAGTGCACGTGCAGCACGTCGCTGGTCGCGGCGGCGCGAGCATGACGCAGAACGTAGGGGATCTCGGCGAGCCGGCCCGCTCCCCCGCCGAACCCGGCCGACGGGCGTACCTTCTCAGGCGGCAGGTACCCCCAGGTCAATCCGCTGCGCGCCGCGGCATCCACGAGCGCCCTCCCGACGAACGCGCAGTCGTTGACGTGCGTGACACGGGGGGTCTTGAGTGCGGAGTCCACCCCCACATTCTGTCATCCGCGACCGCGGGGTCCGTCCGCGCGCGTGGCCCGATAGCGACCCGGTGTCGTGCCGATGATGGCGGCGAAGGCCTCGATGAAGCTGCTGGGA
The DNA here is from genome assembly GCF_042880955.1 of Leifsonia sp. NPDC058292. Taxonomy (NCBI): domain Bacteria; kingdom Bacillati; phylum Actinomycetota; class Actinomycetes; order Micrococcales; family Microbacteriaceae; genus Leifsonia; species Leifsonia sp. NPDC058292. The sequence goes on along the minus strand of NZ_JBHVYL010000003.1, from coordinate 53,671 downwards.
TTCGCCCACCCGCAGGCGTGCGCGGTCTGGGTGGTGTCGTAGCCGTCGGCCAGCAGCACGAGCGCACGGTAGACGCGCAGCTGGGTGCGCCACTCGTAGAACGTCATGCCGAGCTCGCGGTGCAACAGCCGGCTGAGGGTGCGGGAGCTGGCGCCGACGGCTCGGCCGAGCTCGGCGAGCGACGCGTTTCCTGACGGCTCTTCCGTCAGCATCCGCGCGATCGACCGCAGCCTGTCGTCCGCTGGCTCCGGCAGGTGCAGCGGCTCCTCCTGCGACTCCCGGAGCTCGTCGACGAGCACCCGAAGCAGGCGCGAGCCCGCGGCGGTGCTGCCGTCCGGCGCAGCGCGGTCGTAGCGGTCGCTGCCGGGGCCGGTGACGGCGAGCAGGATCTCGCGCGCTATCCCGGAGGCGAGGAACACGGCGGGCCGAGGCGGCAGGTGCCGTGCCAGGGAGGCCGTCACGAAGACGATCCGCATATCGGTGTCGCCATGCGCTTCGTGCTGGTGCGTGAACCCGCCGGGAGTCCAGGCAACCCGATTCGCGGGTACGACCGAGGTTCCGCGATCGGTGTGAACCGCCAAAACGCCCGTGGCCGCGTAGACCAGGTGCCCGCGGGCATGCGCTTGCGGTTCACTCACGCCACCGGATGCCCACTGGTGTCGGCCGCCGGACGGCCAGATGTGCGACGCGGTGGGCACGGCCGTTGCGGCTTGGCGGCGAACCATCATGGTGTGGCAGTTTACCGGTGGCGCGCCACCTGGTCGACCTGCTGTTCTGGAGCGTGAACAAAGGAGAAACTTCCATGCAGACATTCATCCTCGTTCCGGGCGCCTGGCACGGCGCCTGGGCCTTCGAGTCCGTCGTGCCGTTGCTGGAGCGTGCCGGTCACGCGGTTCATGCTCTGACCCTGACCGGGCTGCGGACCGATGACGACGATGCGACGGTCGCGAGCGCAAACCTCGACACCCACGCCGACGACGTCTTGGCGCTCCTCGATCGCGCGCGCATCACCGATGCGACACTGGTCGGCCACAGCTACGGCGGGATGGTGATCGCTGCCGCCGCCGACCGGGCCCGCGGCCGGGTGTCCCGCTTGGTACATCTCGACGCCTACGTTCCCCTCGACGGCGAATCGTGCTGGTCGTCGACCACCGAGGCCTACCGGCAGGCGTTCGTGGCGGGGGCTTCGGAGACCGGCTTCGCCGTGCTGCCACCCGACCGGCCCGGCCGGGATCCGCGCCGCCGGCCGCATCCGTTCGCCTCGCTCGTGCAGTCCGTCAGACTCACGGGAGCGCACGCCCGGGTGCCCCACCGCGAGTTCATCTACTGCTCGGGATGGGAGGGCACACCGTTCACCGGTCTCCGCGACCGCCTCGAAGCCGACCCTTCGTGGCGCGTCAGCGAACTTCCTACCGCCCACGATGCAATGCGCGAGGCACCCGACGCCGTCGCCGAGCTGTTGCTCTAAGTAGTAGGTCCACGACGCGACCTTGCGACGCGAACTTCTGGTCGCTACCGCGTGATCGGACAGCTAGGGCACCGACCCCGAGCCTCACGAAGAACGACCACGACTGCGGAGATCACCAGTAGTCCAGCTACGTGTGAATCGCAGCGATAAGTGACCATGTTCTGACAGCGCTATTTGTCATCCCCGCTGCCCGCAAGCCGATCCGCTTACGGACCCCCGCCGTTGGCATAGGGTCGGCTCATGAAGAGCTATGCCGTCGTCGCACTGTTCAATCCGCTCGACATCGGCACCACTATCAGTCGCCACGCATGGCCAGGGCACGTCACGCTTGCCTCGAACTTCACCGCTGCCGCGGCCGCTGACCAGATAACCGAGGTCGTGGCCGAAGCAGCCCCGGCAGCGGAACCGCTGAGCGTGCGCTTCGGTGAACACGCACTGTTCGGACCGAACCACGATGTGCGAGTCCGGCTAGTGGAATCGAAACAGGCGGTCAGCGTGCACAGCCGCGTTGCCGATCACCTCGAATCCCTCCCCGGTTTCGCCGCTGAAGAACCGGCGTACTGGCGAGACGGATATCGCCCCCACCTGACTCTTGGCCCATCGGTGACCGCGACGGAGTGCGACCGCGAAACTGCGAGCTTCGTCGCGATCGTTGAGATCCTCGACACCGACGCAAAGGTCCTCGCTCTCTTCCACGCCTGAGGCGCACGCTGATCGATCCGCTTACGAGAACGGGACTACGACGACCTGAACTTCATCCTCGTACAAGATTGGGCCCGGGTTATCGTTCTGGCGTTTGATCCACCCGACGCCGTAGCGATCGAGTAGTTCGAGGATTCAACTCCGCGACGTAGACGACAGCGTTTTCGTACGCGCGCGCAGGATCGTTGACTTCAGCCCGACAGCGCCCGGGAAGAGCTGCTCCAACATGCGTTTCGCCCAGATACAAGACCTTCTCGCTTTCGGTCTGCCTCAAGTACGCCTCAACGAGGCGACTTACAGCGTCGTTGTCAGGTCCGGTGAGGTCGGCCGGTCGGAAGTTGATCGAATCCAGTTCGGTATGCACCATTCCATCGTCCCAGCGAGAAGCGGATGCCCCAGCGCTGCCCCGAAGACGGTCGCCCAACGGGCAGTTCTAGTCGTCGGCCAAAAGCTGAGGTGTCGAGTGTTCTACAATCCACGCATGCCTGAACGCATCATGTTCGTCCAGCTGAAGACTGGATACGACACCGATGCCGGGCCTTGTTGGATCGGCAGAGTGACCTTCACCAAGACGTGGCGCACCGCAGATTTTCACGGACGCACCCTGCGGCGAGTAACGGGAACCGCCTACGCCAACTTCGATGCCAACTTCTACGACGTGGAAACCAACGAGGGTTACTGGCTCTCCGGACCGAAAAGGGACAGAACGGATTCCCGCTACCGTCACCAGACCCCAGTCGTCGACGACGACGTGCGCGCCGAGTACGACGCCTTCCTCGCCGGCGCACCTCTGCCGGGTCGCGAACGAGGCTGAAGCCTGTCGCTGGGCCGTCCGGTAAGACGATCCTTTCAAGGACGTCGGCGCGTCACCACGGGACAGTGCCGTTGTGAACGTGACGACCACCATGGCGTCGCCGGCCGACCAGACCGACCCCGAGTCGGTCGTTGGTTGCGTGTTTCGCTTCCCTTGTGAGTGAACTAGGCCGCGGGAGGGTGTGCTGGCGGAAATCGGCCTCCGCTGTATAGGCCTCCGCTGTATAGACAGACACCGGGAGCGGGTGGCGACCCTGATGCGCTTCTAAAAGGTGTCCGTTTGAGGATCGAGCTACGGAGTCTTCTCGAAGGTGTAGTCGCTGACCGTGAGGCCGGGGAGCACGTCGCGGTCTTCCCGGTGCGTGAAGCCGGCGCCTTCGTACAGCCGCCTCGCGGGAGCGTTGTCCCGGCCCGTGGACACGACAGCCGGGGTGCCACCGTCAGTGCGCTTCGCACGAGTCTGGCCCCGATACCGCGCCGGTGATAGGCAGGATCGACAACCAGGCGGTCAATGTCTGCGACGCCACCGTCGACCGTGTACCCGAGTGCGCCGACGATCTCGCCGTTCTCCATGTGCAGGAGCCAGTGCAGTCTCGCCGCAACGAGGTCGTCCTCGGTTTCGTGGAGAGCGGGGATACGGTCGTCGCCGATCAGGGCCGCTTCGACGAGGTAGGCGGCGCGCTGTACACGGACCAGGTCGGCGGCGACATCCCGCACATCGTCTGGTGCGAGTTCGGTTGCGGGCACCCTTCCATCTTCGCAGCAAAACCGCGGCCCGGCAGAACCCTCGAACGGATCGGTCCGGTCGCCGCTGAGTTGAATCGGGAGGGGTGACACAGCTGCGTCCTCTGTGTCGGCGACCCCGGCGACGAGATGGAGCCTCCGCGAAGTCGGCCGCAGGCCGCTCGCCCTGTGAAAAATGGCGGGGTCAGAACACATCGCTCTCGACGAGGGTCACGGAGACCCGAGTCGGCCGGGGCGCTGAAGGCGATCGCGTGCGACCAGTCGCGAGGCCGCTCAGGTGCCGGCAGGTAAGCTTTCGGAGTGCAGAACTCCCGAACGGATCAGTCCGGTCGCCGTCGACGCAACCTGATCTTCCTCGTCCCGGTCTTCGCGCTCATCGCGTTGATCACCTGGGCTGTTGCGACCCCCGTCGGTTCGAGTCCTGACGACGACTACCACCTGGCGAGCGCCTGGTGCGCCCTGGGCGACAGGCCGGGTCTCTGCGAAGCGGTTCCCGGGCATCCGGAGGAACGGGCACTGCCGAAGGGCGTCGCCCAGGTGCTCTGCAACAGCGAGTATCCGACGCAACTGGTGAAGTGCGACGTCGACCCCGATCAGGCGCCGACGGCGCTCATCCCGACGGAGCGCGGCAACTTCGCGGGCACGTATCCTCCGGTCTTCTACACCGTGATGGGCGTGTTCGCGAGCAGCCAGTACGCGGTCTCCGCCATCGTCATGCGCATCGTCAACGCCGTGCTGTTCGTGGGCCTCACCTCGCTGCTCTACCTGTTCCTCAACCCGAGCCGGCGGCGCACCCTGCTCTGGATGTGGACGATCGGTGTCGTGCCCCTCGGCCTCTCGTTGCTGTCGTCGAACAACCCGAGCTCCTGGGCGATCATCGCCGGCGGCTCGCTGTGGCTGGCCGCGCTCGGCTGGTTCGAGAGCAGCGGAAAACGAGCGATCGGGCTCGGCATCCTCACCGTCGTGTTCACGATCATGGGTGCCGGCGCTCGTGCCGACTCCGCCATCTACGCGATCCTCGGCCTCGCCGTCGCCTGCATCCTCGCGGTACGCCGCGCCCGCGTGTTCTGGCTGAAGGCGATCCTCCCCGCCGCGCTCGTAATCGTCGCCGCGCTGTTCTACTTCGGCGCCAACCAGTCGGTCGGCTCCTCCGGCCTCTCCGGCAGCCACGAGGCCGTGGCCGGAATGACCACCGCCCAATACCTGTGGGACTACGTGCTCGAACTCCCCCAGCTCTGGGCCGGCAGCCTGGGAACGTGGCCGATCGGCTGGCTCGACATCCCGATGCCTGCGCTGGTGTCGGTGGCCGCCGTCGGCGTCTTCGGAGCGTTCGCCTTCGCGGGTCTGCGCTCGGCGTCGTGGCGCAAGCTGATCGCCCTCGCGTTCGCTCTCGTCATGATGTTCGCCGTGCCGGCCTGGGTGCTGTTCAAGGGCAGCGCAACCGTCGGCCAGGAAGTGCAGCCGCGCTACGTGCTCCCACTGCTGCTGATGTTCGCCGGCATCGCCCTCATCGAGGTCGGGCGCCGCATCTCGTTCACGAGGGTGCAGATCGTCGTGGCGACGGTGGCGCTCGGGATGGCGGGCGCTGCGGCGCTGCACGTGACCATCCGCCGTTACGTCACGGGTCTGCAGGTGACCGACATCAACCTGAACTCGGGCGCGCAGTGGTGGTGGGGCGGACCGGTGTCGCCCATGCTCGTGTGGCTGATCGGCTCGGCCGCATTCGCCGCCGCCGTGTTCTTCGCGCTGTGGTGCGCCCGCGATTCGTCAGCCGACCGCACCATCGAACCGGGAGCGGCGCTCAGGAATGACTGACACGTCGCCCTCGCCGTTGAGAAAGCTCTTCTCCCACTCCGGCGTGCGCTACCTGATCGCCGGTGGCCTCAGCTTTCTCGTCGACTTCGGTCTCCTCGCCCTGCTGCACAACGTGCTCCTCTGGCCGGTGTGGCTTGCGAGCGGAGTGTCGTTCCTGCTGAGCTTCGCCTTCACCTACACGATCCAGCGGATGTTCTCCTTCGGGTCGACTGCTCCGCACGGCCGCGCGGTGGTGCGCTACACGCTGCTGGTCGCATTCAACACGGTCGCCACGATCGTGATCGTCTCCCTCGTGAACTCGTCTGTGCTCGGTTGGGCCGGCGGCAAGGTCGTCGCCACCGTCGTGACCACCGTCTGGAACTACTTCGCCTACCGATACTGGGTGTTCGCCGACCCGCGGCCACCTGTATCGCAGCCAGAGTCGCCGTCCACCGAAAGGACCTGACCGTGTACAACGGAGCCCGCATCGCCGCGGTCGTGCCCGCTTACAAAGAAGAGGCGATGATCGCAACGGTCATCACCACGATGCCCGACATCGTCGACCACATCGTGATCGTCGACGACCACAGCCCCGACGCGACGAGCGACGTGGTGCGCAGCGTCGGCGACCCTCGCGTCACGCTTGTTCGCCACGAGGTCAACCAGGGCGTCGGCGGCGCGATCATCACAGGTCATCGCACTGCGCTCGAGCTCGGCGCCGACGTGAACGTCATCATGGCCGGCGACGCGCAGATGAACCCCGACTACCTCCCGCCGCTGCTCGACGCGGTCACGAAGGAGGGCTACGGGTTCGCGAAGGCCAACCGGTTCTTCTCCCCCGAGTCCTTCCAAGGCATGCCCGGGCACCGCGTCTTCGGCAACATCGTGCTCTCGTTCATGACCAAGCTGGCGTCAGGGTACTGGAACCTCTTCGACCCTCAGAACGGCTACACCGCCATCCGGGCCGAGGTGCTGAAACGTGTTCCTCTCGACAACGTCTCGAAGCGCTACAGCTTCGAGAACGACCTCCTGATCCATCTCAACATCCTGCAGGTGCCGGCCACAGACGTCCCGATCCCGGCGGTCTACGGCGATGAGGTGTCGAGCATCCGTTTGTCGAAGGTGGTCCCCGAGCTGCTCGCCCTGCTCACCCGCGGGTTCTGGCGTCGCATCTGGTACCGCTACGTGCTCTGGTCGTTCTCGCCGATCGCGCTGCTGCTCTTCCTGGGGCTCATCCTGTTCGTCGCAGGGCTCGGCGTCGCGGTGTGGGTGTGCTTCCAGATCGCCGCCTCCGCCGTGGCGACCGCCGCGACGGTCATGCTGGCGGCTCTCCCGCTGATCCTCGGTTCTCAGATGCTGATCAGCGCGCTTCAGCTGGATATCCAGGCGAGTCCGTCGACTCCGAACCTGCTTCCGTTCGAGTGAGCGGTTCCGACGACGATCGCGCGACCCACGCGTAGGAGACGACGATCGCGCCGATCAACCCGGCCACGATCCAGAGAACGTTCGAGCCGGGCGCGTGCCACTGCGGGTGTTTGAGGAAGCCGGACCAGGAGCCGTGGATGCCCACCGCATACCGTCGCAGCACCCACATGATGGAGTAGGTCTGGCCGATCGCCACGAGCGCGCCCACGATGATCACGCCCCGCATGATCAAGGCTCGGGGCACCCGGATGCGTGACGTGTCGGACAGCACGATCGCGACCGCGGAGACCACCATGACCGCCGCGTACGCGATGAGGGAATAGCGGCCCTGCCAGATGTACCCGGAGCTTTGAACCGACGCCGCCTGCACCGCTGCAGGGATGAAGAGGAAGCCTCCGACCGCGATCAGCACGGCAGCAAGAAGGCGCCCGCGAGCGACGATGACCGCAGCCAGCACTGTGGCGAGCGACAGGAACGACCAGACCCAGTACGCATAGCCTGGTGCGGCCGTGTCCACCCAGCCGAAGAGGCCGATCAGGCCGTTGTCGAACGTCTTGTCGAGGAGCATGGTCGCGAAGGCCAGTGTCGGACTGTCGCCGGCGCCACCGTAATGCCCCATGCTGGCCAGGGTGTTCGTGGCGAGAATCCAGACTGTCGCGAAGCCGCCGCCGAGCGCGAGCACGACGAGAGCGACCCAGGCGGAAGGACGGCGGAACAGCTCGCGAACCCGCCCCGGAGCGGCCGCGACCAGTGCGATGACCGCGATCAGCACCATCCAGAGCGGCGACAGCCCCCGGGTGTTCGCCAGGAGCACGCCGCTGACGGCGACCAGAGCGAGTGCCCAGCCGGGCCGAGGCAGCGCAGGTCCGCGCACCAGGAGGAGGAGGAGGGCCAGCAGAGCCGTGCCCGACGCGATCTCGATCGCGTTCGGGTTGACGGAGCCGCTGAGGAACAGCGTCATCGGCGTGACGACGGCGAGGGCGGCGAAACCGGTCACCGCCGACCGGCGGAGCAGGAAGAGTGCGGAGAACGCGATGGCCAAGAGCGCCGAGCAGATGAGCCCTGTGAGCAGGCGCATCGAGAACACTGCGGCGAACGAGTGGCTCGTGATGAGCGTGGGCCAACCGACCAGCGCGTAGTAGATCGGGTTGTAGAGCCCGGCGGAGGTCTCCGCGGTGACCTCCTTCGCCGAACCTCCCTCGATCGCCCCCATGCACCCCGCCGGCGTGGTGTTGCTGAACGCTGTACAGGTGAACTTCCACACTCTCGCGATGCCGTCGGGCACCGTGACGTCGGTGCGGCCGGAGCGCTCGGTCGGTGTTCCGATCAGTTCACCGCGCACGACTGCGGCCGCTTTGATGATGTGGGAGGGCTCATCCGGGCTCGCGGACAAAGGTGTCGTGACGGCCCAGGTGCCGGACATCAGCATGAGCCCCACGAAAACGAGGAGACCGGTCATCCACGTCGATCGACCGATCCGCTTGGTCAGGCCGATCATCCGGCTGCCACTCCGATCATCGGACGGCCACACCGATCACGCGGTACACGACGCCCGGCCACACGTCTGCCGAACTGACGCGACGACCGTCGATGAACGCCTTCACTCCGGGCAGGCGCTCGGGGGTCAGGTCGCGGTACTCGGCGTGGTCGGTCTGCACGACGGCGGCGCCGACGGGCTCGCCCAGGGCGTACGGCTCGAAACCGAGGGCTCGGAGCTCGTCGTCGGAGTAGAGCGGGTCGTGCACGAGGGGCACGGCTCCCCGCGCCTGAAGTGCCTCGACGAGCGGGAACACGCCGGAGAACGCCGTCTCCTTCACCCCGCCACGGTAAGCGGCGCCCAGAACCGCGACTCGCACGCCGCTGAGATCGCCGTATGCCCCTTCGAGCATGCTCGCCGCGTGCGCTGGCATCCCGGCGTTCGCCTCGCGCGCCGCGCGCACGATCGTCGCCTCGGGGTCATTCCACAGGTAGAGACGCGGGTAGACCGGGATGCAGTGGCCGCCGACCGCGATGCCCGGCCGGTGGATGTGGCTGTACGGCTGCGAGTTCGAGGCCTCGATGACCCGGTAGACGTCGATGCCGGCGCGCTCCGCGTAGCGGGCGAACTGGTTGGCGAGGCCGATGTTGACGTCGCGGTAGGTGGTCTCGGCGAGTTTCGCGAACTCGGCGGCCTCGGCGGAGCCCAGGTCCCAGACGCCGTTCGGGCGCGCGAGGTCGCTGCGCTCATCGAAGTCGAGCACGGCCTCGTAGAACTCCTGGGCGCGACGCGCCCCGGACTCGCGAAGGCCGCCGATCAGCTTCGGATACTTGCGCAGGTCGGCGAAGATGCGGCCGGAGAGCACGCGCTCGGGCGAGAACACGACGTCGAAGTCGGTGCCCTCGACGAGGCCTGACTCCTGTTCCAGCCGCGGGACCCACCGTTCGCGCGTCGTGCCGACGGGCAGCGTCGTCTCGTACGAGACCAGGGTTCCACGGGTGAGGTGCTTGCCGACGGACTCGGTGGCCGCGTCCATCCAGGCGAAGTCGGGGCGGGCTTCCTTGTCGACGAAGAGGGGGACGACGATCACGACCGCGTCCGCGCCGGGCACGGCAGCTGCGTAGTCGGTCGTGGCGCGGAGCGCTCCGGATGCGACGACGTCGGCGAGCCCTTCGGCAAGCCCGGCCTCCCCAGGGAAGGGCGGGGTGCTCGCGTTCACCAGGTCGACCACCGCGGCGTTGACGTCGACGCCGACCACCTCGTGGCCCTTGGACGCGAACTGAACGGCGAGAGGAAGACCGATCTTCCCCAGGGCGACTACCGCGATCTTCATCTATTCATTACTCCCGCTGATGTGCGAACCAAAGCGAGTCAATCCTAAGCGCTGGCCGCCGGTCGTCCGCCGGGAGCCGCGGTCAGGCCGCCGGACCGGTGGGGATGGCCGAGCCGAACAGGGCGTGCACGTTGAGGTACGTCGCGCCCTGGCTCAGCTCCTGGAAACGCTGCATCGAGCTGATCGGTCGCTTCTTGCCGCCGTCGAGCCAGTAGATCGAACCGTCGGCGGTGCGGATGAACTTGGTCGCCGGTGCGCCGACCTTCAGCAACTGACACGTGTAGCTGTCGAGCGGCACGAAGGTGAACGGGTAGAGCGCCTTCAGGCTCGGGTCGAGCTTGTGCACGCTTCCGCCCGCGCTGACGTAGTCCGTCGTGCCGCAGGTCAGCCCGAAGCCGAGGAGCGTCGTCGATGTCGGATAGGCGTCGAGTCTCGCCTGCGTCGTGAAGCTGTATCCGGTGATGCCCGCCTCGTTCGCGAACGCGAAGTTCGACAGGGCGATCTTGTTGGTCACGCCGTTCACCAGGTAGACGGTCGCGCTGTTCGTCGACAGCACGAGTGTGTTGCTTGTGAGCGCCACCGGGCCCTTCGGGATGGCGGCGACCAGCGAATCCGGCACCGTCGAGATGACGGGGGTCTTGCCGCCGGCCAGAGCGACGAGCGACTCCCACGCGCCCACCGGGAGCAGCTTGTCGGCCATCACGATGTAGACGGTCGCCGAGGTCGGGGTCTTGATCATCGAACCGGCCACGATCGTGCCCTTCGACGGGTAGGCCGTCAGGAACCCCTGCGGCACCGACACGGCCGGCAGCGCCGCCGTCGATCCGGTGTTCCAGACGTAGCTCCCGCCATCGGCGAGCACGTACTTGGTCGCCGATCCGGGCACCTGCACGATGCCCGTGAACGCCGAACCCTTCGGGATGATCGCGATGCTGTTCGCGCTGAGGGAGCCGACCGACGAACCCGGGAGCCCGGCGCCGGCGAGGGCGCCCGCGTCCACCGGGTAGGCGGCTCTGTTGCCGAGGTAGCTGTAGTTCGAGGTTCCGCGCTGCGTGGCGAAGACCGCATCCCGCACGATCGGAGCCGCGTACGGCAGTGCGGACACGGCGTCTTCGGTGAGCACGTTGAACCCGCTCGGCAGGCCGGCGGCGGCCTGCGACGTGTTGTCGAGGATCTCGCGCTTCGTGCCCGAGGTGACGTAGTACCGCGAGCCCGTCGTCGTGCCGAGGATGGGACCCATGGCCGGGCCGTTCGCGAATCCGGAGAGCTGGTCGTCGGTGAGCTGCACGAAGCCGCTGGTGTCGCACTTGCCGCCGTAGTCGACGACGAGACCGCACGAGCCGAACGGGAGCTTGATGCTCGCATCCGTGAAGTAGATCGTGCCGTTCGGCGAGCGCAGCACGCGGCCGGCGGGCTGCATGGTCGCGTAGCCGTCGAGGTAGGACTGCGACACGTAGCCCACCTGGCCGAGTGGCGCGAACGTGTTCAGCATGCCCTGGCTCGTCACCGGGTACTTGTTCGCGCCCGAGACGATGTAGACCGTGGCGTTGCCCGTCGTGCGGAGCAGGCTGGTCGCCGCCGTGGTCGAACCGAACCAGTCGGTGTAGATGCGCCAGAAGTTGCGGTTGCCGTATGCGCTGCAGCCGTCGCCCGTTCCGTACAGGTTGGCGAGCGCCGCAGCGTTCGGCTGGTACGGCGTGTAGTTGTAGAGACCGGCCGTCGCCTGGTTCTGGATGTAGACGTTCGACGAGCCGCAGCTGGCGTTGGGGCTGTACCGGATGGCGTTCACCCGGCCGGCGACGTGGTTCCAGCTGGTGGGGCTGGCCGCGTAGCGCTTGAACTGCAGGGCGGCGTTGTAGACCTGGTTGAAGAAGCCGTAGTACTGCGAGTCGCAGGCGGCTGTATCCGGGCAGCCGTATCCGGTGGCCGAACGATACTGTCCGCTGCCGGGATAGGTGTCGGTGACGAGGCTCTGCTCCTTCTCGAGGAGCACGATGATGGCCTTCTGGCTGATGCCGCACACGGCGCCGACCTTGGCGATGATCGTGGAGGCGAGCTCGTTCGCCGCACCGGTGTACGTGTCGCAACGGCCGGCGACCGCGGCCCTCGTCGCTGTGGTCTGGCGGTAGTCCTTGAGGCAGGTGTATCCCGCCCGGCACGAGGGGACCTTGGCGGAGAGCGTCGCCTGCACGTCGCTCGCCGACATCGCCGAGCCGTTGAAGAAGAGCGCGTCGCTGATGATGTTGCCCGCGTCGAACTGCGAGCCGACCGCCGCTGCGGCCGCGGGCTGGGATGCGGTCGTCGAGAAGACGCCGAGCAGCCCGGCGACGAGCGAGACGATCGCCAGGGCGGGAAGGAAGACGACTCTGCGTTTCACGGGATCTCCACGGTGGCGGGCTGAGACGTGTACTTCTCGCCCTTCGACTCGTAGGAGAGGGTCAGCGTCCAGCTGCCTCGCACGAAGTCTTCGATCGGCGACTGCACGAGACCGCACGACGTCGTCATCCTGTCTGCGGTGCCCTGCTGCTGTGCTGTCACCGTCTTTCCCTCTCGCTCATAGGAGAAGACGCACGAGCCGCCGTCTTCCACGACACCCTGGATGTACCCGGATGCCGACACGTGCTTTCCGTCCACATCGACGCTCGCAACGACGAGCACTGGTTCGATGGTAGAACCCTCTGTCGGCACATCACTAGGGGTCTGCGCCGGTTTGGAGGGCACGGGCTGGGTGGTCGACGAGCTCGGAACCGGGCTGTCTGCGGTGCAGGCTGTCAGTCCGCCGGCGAGCGCGACGGCGCTCACGAACACCGCGAATGCGGCGAGACGGTTCTGGCGCGGGAGTCTCAAAATGAAGGCTTCCTGGTTGGAGAAGTGCGCGGATGTACGCCGCGGGCCGTTCCAGGCTATCGGCACCCGTGCGGGTCGTGGGGGGAATCGTGCGCGGGCGGACCCCCCAGAACGGGGTCAGCACGGCGCGTACGTCCAGGAAGCCTGGGTTAACATGTCCAATGGACTCCGGCTGGTTTCACTCAGCACCCGGCTGCGGCCGCCGGCATCCGTCCGCCCGAGGAAAACTATGACTACAACTGCGGCGCAGACGCGCGCAGCGCTCATCGAGAGCCAGCCGCTGGAGGCCGTCGGCCAGCGTTCCGGCCTTTTCCGGGGCACGTTAGGATCATTCGCCGATATCTGGGCACACCGCGAACTGCTCGGGCTGTTGGTGCGCCGTGAGCTGAAGGCGCGCTACAAAGACAGCAGCCTGGGCGTGGTGTGGAGCCTGTTCCGGCCGCTCGCCCAACTGCTCATCTACTTCTTCGCCATCGGGCAGATCCTCGGCGCCGCGCGAGGCACTCCCGACTTCGCGATCTTCGTCTTCATCGGCCTCACGATGTGGGGTCTGTTCGCCGAGATCGTGCAGAGCAGCACGACCTCGATCCTCGCCAACGCCGGACTGGTCAAGAAGGTGTACCTTCCGCGGGAGATCTTCCCGCTCAGCTCCATCGGCGGGGCGCTGTTCAACTTCCTCGTGCAGCTCGTCGTGTTGACGCTCGCGATCATCTTCCTGTCGTCGTCGCCGTTCGACTGGAGCGCGCAGGTGCTGCTGGCCCCGCTCGCGGTCGTCACCCTCGTCGTCTTCTCGACGGCGATCGGGCTCTTCCTCTCCGCCGTCAACGTGTATCTGCGCGACGTGCAGCACATCGTCGAGATCGCCCTGGTCATCCTGTTCTGGGCCTCCCCCGTCGTGTACTCGTACACCTACCTGCACAAGCTGCTGCACGGCAACTGGCTCGAACAGCTCTATCTGGCCAATCCGGTCACGACCGCCATTCTGGGCATGCAGCGCGCTCTCTGGGCCGCCGGCGACACCTCCACGGGCCCGATGGCCCAGGTCTGGCCCCCCGGACTCGGCCTGCGACTGGTCATCACCCTCGCCATCAGCCTCGTCCTCCTCTGGCTCGCGCAGCGTGCGTTCGCTCGCCTCCAGGGCAACTTCGCTCAGGAGCTCTGATCCATGGCCGCCCCCATCATCGCCAGCGTCAACGGCGTCTCGAAACGCTTCCTGCTGCACAAGGACAAGTCGTTCAAAGAGCGGATCGTCAACTTCGGCGCCTCGCGCAAGCACCGGGACGACTTCTGGGCGCTCCGCGACATCGACCTCGACATCGAAGCCGGCAGCACGGTCGGCCTGGTCGGCCACAACGGCTCGGGCAAGTCCACCCTGCTCAAGGTCATCGGCGGAATCATCCAGCCGTCGTCGGGCTCGGTGCACCGGCGCGGCAGGATGGCGGCCCTGCTCGAGCTCGGAGCCGGTTTCCACCCCGACCTCACCGGCCGCGACAACGTCTACCTGAACGCCGCCATCCTCGGGCTCTCCCGCAAGGAGACCGACAAGTACTTCGACGAGATCGTCGACTTCTCCGGCATCGCCAACTTCATCGACACCCAGGTGAAGTTCTACAGCTCGGGCATGTACGTGCGTCTGGCCTTCGCGGTCGCGGTGCACGTCGATCCCGATCTGCTCCTCGTCGACGAAGTTCTCGCCGTCGGCGACGAGCCGTTCCAGCGCAAGTGCATGGAGAAGATCGCGGAGTTCCAGAACGAGGGCCGCACGATCATCCTGGTCAGCCACTCGGCCGAGCAGGTGGGCTCGCTGTGCGACCGCGTGGTGGTGCTCGACGGCGGCAGCGTGCAGCACGACGGAGACCCCGGCGAGGGCATCCGCATCCTGCGCGACGGCTATGAAGACGAGCGCAGGGCTCTCCTCAAGAACCCCGACGGCACGCGGCGCAAGCTGGCGTACGAGATCGGCTCGTTCGACGTGGAGACCGAGATGCGGGGCGACACCGCTCGCCTCACCGCTCGCCTCGGAGTCGATATCAACGAACCGACGCCCGGCTGGGGTGTCGGATTCTCGATCGAGACGCCGCTCGGCATGCGCCTCTACAACATGACCACGTTCGACGGCCCCGCCCTGCCGAACACCCGCGGGCGGCACGAGCTCGTCTTCGAGATCCCGGATGTGCGCCTCGGCCCGGGCAAGTACCTCATCAACATCGGGCTCGGCAACAAGGCAGGCAAGAACTTCGACCTGGCCACTCCGGCGGGAACGTTCGACATCCCCGGCGACGACTACGGCAACGGCGTCCTGCGCCTGACGCCGTCGGTGAGCGCCGACGTCACGGTGCGCACCGGCAGCTGACCCGCCCGGCCGCTCAGGAGGCGCTGCCTCCAGCGGACGCTTCGGTCTTCGAGCGCGACTCGTGGTGCAGCTTGCGCTTGTGTTCGAGCGAGCCGGCCTTGATGGCACCGTGGTCGTCGAGGTCGACCAGTGTCGACGCCCGGTAGCTGCTCCACTTCTTGAGGTGGTACAGCGGGTTCACGACGAGCCAGTAGAGCTTGCGCTGCGGGCTGTACGCCCTGTCGCGCACGATGCGCAGCGCGTCGCCGAGCGACCCGTGCAGGCCGTACTTCACCACGGCGAAGCGGCTGATCTTCGGGATGTCGTGTCCGTTCTGGCGCAGGCCGACGGTCTCGTCGAAGATCCGGTGTCCGTACTCCTGGAACGTGAGGTCGTTGGAGTGCTCGACGGAGCCGCGCGGGGAGTACGCCTTCACGTATCCCTCCTCGATCACGTCGCGGCCGAACATCTGGTCTTCCGCGTACCGCACGTCGCGGTACGGGATGACGTTCAGCAGGAAGTCGCGGCGCACGGCCGAGTTCACGTCGGAGTAGTACGACATCGCATCCACCACGGCCGGCTTCTGCGCCAGCTCCGGGGTGCGGTAGAAGAGCGTCGTGCCGAAGTCGGGGCCGAGGTTGCGGAACATCCCGTAGATCTCGTAGCGCTGCAACGGGAAAGCCCTCGGACGCGCGACCTGCTTGCCGAGAACGGCGACGACCTGCGGAAAGCGCTCGAACGGGTCGAGCAGCTCGGCCAGCCAGTGCTTCGTGCTCGGAACGGCATCGTGCGTCAGGAAGGCAAGGAACTCGCCGTTGGCCAGCTGAGCGGCCAGGTTGCGGGTGCGCCCGTGACCGAATTCCTCGTTCGGAATGGTGTGCAGACGCACCTCCGGGTACTTCTTCACGATGTCGAGCGTCGCGTCGGTCGACCCGGAGTCGATGACGAGCACCTCGAACGGGCGGTCGAAGTCCTGCTTGCGCAGCTTCCTCAGAATGCGGTCGATGTACTTCTCGCCGTTGTAGGTGAGGATGGCGACGGTCGCCACGGGCGATTCGGGCGCGGGCGTTTCAGGCACCGGTCTCTTCTTTCATCTCTTCGAACGTCTTGCGGATGCCGTCGTCGAGCGACGTCAGCGGCTGGCTGCCGAACTCCCCGCGGTAGCGGCTCGTGTCGAGCACGACCCTGTCCACGAACGTGGGAGGGGTGGGGCGCTCTTCGACGGCGAAATCGATGCCGGTGACCCGCCGCAGGGAGTCGAGCACCTCGGCCACCGAATGCCCGGCGCCGCTGCCGAGATTGTAGAGGTCGTGAGCGGTGTCGCGCCCGGTCATCGGAACGATCATGTCGACCAGGTCTTCGACGTACACGTAGTCGCGCACCATCGAGCCGTCGCCGAACTGCATGACGGGTTTCCCCGTGATGATCTGCCGCAGGGCGATCGGGATGAGCCCCTGCTTCTTGTTCGGGTGCTGACGGGTCCCGTACGGGTTCGAGATGCGGAAGATCGTCGAGTCGAGGCCGTGGGTGGCCTTGAAATAGCCGAGGTAGCGCTCGATGGCGAGCTTGCCGATGGCGTAGGGAGAGATGGGCAGCGTGCGGTCGTCTTCCGCGTACTCGCCCTTGCCCTGTTGCCCGTAGATCGCACCGCCGGTGGAGGCGAAGTACACGTGCCCGACCCCAGCGGCGACGCAGGACTCGAGGAGCTCGACGGTCTGTGCGAGGTTTGTGCGGATGTCGAGGGTCGGGTCGGACTCCGCGGTCGCCGGTGTCGTCGTCGACAGGAAGTGGAAAACGTGGTCTTGCCCGCGCACGGCGCTCTCGATGTCGGACCGGCTGAGGAACTCGCCGACACGCACCTCGGCGTCTGTCGTGCGGAAGGTCGGGCGCCGGGAGCTGTACCGATCGAACGCGCGCACCTCGTGGCCCGCGGAAGCGAGGCCGTCGACGAGATGGGAGCCGATGAACCCGTTGGCTCCGATCACGACCGCCTTAGCCACGCATCGCTCTTTCGAACGCGGCGACGAACTGGTCGCCGGAGTCTTTCCAGTCGATCTTCGACACCGACTCCGACATCGCGACGGCGCGCTCGGGGGCGTCTTCGCGCTCGACCACCTCGACGAGCCGCCGGGCGATGGCGCGGGGCGACACCGGCACATACTCGATGAACGGGTTGTCGGAGACCATGCGGTTGTTCGGCCCGTCGTTGACAACGGGGGCCACGCCGCTCGACATCAGTTCGAGGGGAAGCAGCGACATGTTCGACAGGGACATCACGAGGCCGGCCGCACAGCGGTTGTAGACGCTGTTCAACTCGGAGATCTCGAGACTGGCAAGGTTGTTGTGCTCGAACGGGATGTTCCAGTTCGACACGTCCCAGCCGGCGAGGTTGATCGTGATGTCGGGCTTCTGCTTGGCGAACTCGGCCAGCGAAAGCAGCCCGAGCTCGAACGCGCGGCGCGGGGTCACCGGGCGGGCGTAGAAGAAGATCTCGGAGCGGCGGCCGGTGTTCGTCACGTTGTACCGCGACTTGTCGACCGCGAAGTCGAAGTGGTCGGTCTTCATGCCGTACTCGGTGCTGAGCTTGTGCGACAGCCACCCGCCGGCCGTGATGCCGTGGAAGCCGAACTTGTAGGTGTTCTCAGCCAGCAGGGACTCGCTGCCGAGCGGGTAGAACGACGACTCGAAGTCCTGCACGAAGTAGAAGCGGCGGGCGAGGCTGCTGTCGAGGTACGCGGGATACGCGGTCTCCCAGCCGGTGGCGAAGAGCGCCTGGGTCTCGCGGTGCACGCCCTTGTCGCGGTCGAACATGCGGATGTCGGCGGAGAGGTGCGGGTACGCATCCGTCGACGACAGCATCGCCTTGACCTCGGGGATGCTGACCTGGCCCTCGCTCGAGGTGTAGAGGTAGATCGTGCAGCGGTGACCGGCCTGCTCGGCGAAGTCGATGAACCGGAAGAGGTTCTGGTGCCCGCCCGACTCTTTGCCGGGGGGCGACATGATCCACGCGATGTCGACCGGCCCCTCCTTCACGACGATGGGGTCGGCGAGCTGGGGAGCGGGCTCCGTCCAGTCCACGGCCTCGGCGTCGTCGGCGGCGACCAGCATCATGGGCGTGTTCACGGTGAGACGGGTGTGCGCTTTGCGAAGCACTCGTGCGCTGAGCGCGCGCGGTCCTTCATCGCGGAGGATGCGGAACGGCCGCAGCGCGAGCCTCGTCGTCTTGGCGAAGAGTGCTCGGGGCCCCTGCTCACGTAGCACTCTGTACCCTCTGCCGAACGCGCTCAATCGTCTCCCCTAGTCAGTGGCCGGGTGTCCGGCACCGTGGCCGGACAGCGTGTAAGTCTAGCAATCGCCCAATGTGCGTTCCCCGAGGGCTCCTGACCCGGTGCGGCGCGGCCGGGTCAGGGCCCCGAGTACGGGGCAGTGCTGTCGCGCACGATGAGCTGCGGAGTCGAGAACTCGACCGGTTCGGGCGGGAGACCCCCTTCGATCTCGGCCAGGAGCAGGTCGAGAGCGCTCGCGCCGAGCTGCGCGAAGTCCTGCCGCACCGTCGTGAGCGGCGGATTGAGATGCTTGGCCTCGGGGATGTCGTCGAAGCCGACCACGCTGAGGTCGTGCGGCACAGACAGCCCCAGGTCGGCGGCCGCGTGCATGATGCCGAGCGCCATCTGGTCGTTCGAGGCGAACACCGCGGAGAACTCGCGGTACGGCAGCAGCTTCAGCCCGAGGTCGTAGCCCTGGTCGACGGTCCAGTCGCCGAGCGCCGGGGCCGTGGCCGAGATGTCCCACGCCGACAGCTCTTCGAGGAAGCCGCGCATCCGCTCCTCCGCCTCGTTCCAGTCCTGAGGCCCCGCGACGTGGAGGATGCGCGTGTGCCCGAGCTCGATCAGGTGTCTGGTCGCCCGCCGTGCGCCGCCCCGCTGATCGAAGGCGACGGCGCGGTCTCCGGGTCCGTCCCGCCACTGGAGGCTGATGGAGGGCACCCCGATGGAGACGCGCTCCAGCGCTTCGTGCGCCCGCTGCTGGGGCGCGATGACGACGACGCCGTCGACGCCCTGCGCGAGGAAGGCGTCGAGCGCGTCGGCGAGACTCGCCTCGTCTTCGTGCGCCAGCGTGGCCGAGATGATCGTGTACCCCCGGGCCCGCGCCGCCTCGTCGACGGCGGCCGCCGCGCTGAACGGCCCGTAGTGCGAGCGCGCAGACACGAGCAACCCGATCGCCTTGAACCGGGAGGTCGCGAGCGCTCTGGCCGCGCTGTTCGGGCGCCAGCCGAGGTCGTCGATGACCTTGCGCACCTGCGCTTCGGTGGAGGGCTTGATGTACCGCTCGCCGTTCAGCACGCGGGAGACCGTCTGGCGTGACACTCCCGCCAGACGGGCGATGTCGCGGATGGAGAGACGCCGCGGAGCCCCGTCTTCGATGTTCTCCGTCATGTGG
The DNA here is from genome assembly GCF_042880955.1 of Leifsonia sp. NPDC058292. NCBI lineage: Bacteria > Bacillati > Actinomycetota > Actinomycetes > Micrococcales > Microbacteriaceae > Leifsonia > Leifsonia sp. NPDC058292. Next base: position 34,296 of record NZ_JBHVYL010000003.1, on the reverse strand, counting down.
TCTCCGGGTCGTCGGCGGTGGGCGGCGATGCCCGCGCGCACGGTCCTGTGCTGATCTTAGGACGCCGCCCGCGGCAGCGCCTTCCGAGTCATTTTGTTTTCAGTGCTTGACGGACCGCTCCATTGAGGCATAAGTTTCTACCGTTCTGGGACCGGTCACATATTCGGGATACAACCTAGCGGACGACGAGGGAGTCGCACCATGTTGGACGACGATTCGCGAGGAGGCGATTCGCTCCACGACTCCGCTGACGCCCATCCCGAGCACCGGATGACCGTTCCAGGTCGGCTGGAAGCCGCGCGATATCGGCGCGCGGACCACCTCACCGCTCGAAAGGAATCACAGTGAAGCTCAAGAGAATTGCGATAGGAGCTGTCGCCATCGGCGTGGCAGTTCTGCTGGCGGCCTGCTCAGGCGGCCGCCCCGGCACGGGATCGTCGGCGGGCTCGTCGGACAACAAGGGGGCGCTGGTCGGCGTGGCGATGCCCACCAAGGTCTCCGAGCGATGGATCGCCGACGGCAACGCGGTCAAGGCCGACCTCGAGAAGAACGGATACAAGGTCGACCTCGAGTACGCCAACAACGACATCCCCACCCAGGTGCAGCAGATCAACACGATGATCACCAAGGGCGCGAAGGTGCTCATCATCGCCTCGATCGACGGCGGCTCGCTGACGGACCAGCTCGACGCAGCGGCGAAGGCCGGCATCAAGGTGATCTCCTACGACCGCCTGCTCACCGGTGACAAGAACGTCGACTACTACGTGTCGTTCGACAACTTCAAGGTCGGCGTCTTCCAGGCGAACTCGCTGCTCACCGGCCTCGGGGTTCTGGATGCGGACGGCAAGAAGACCGGCAAGAAGGGCCCGTTCAACATCGAGCTGTTCGCCGGAAGCCCCGACGACAACAACGCCACGTTCTTCTTCAACGGAGCGATGGACACGCTGAAGCCGTACATCGCCGACGGAACCCTCGTCGTCAAGAGCGGCCAGACCGCGTTCAACCAGGTCGCCATCCTCCGTTGGGACCCGGCCACCGCCAAGGCGCGCATGCAGGACCTCGTCGCCAAGTCGTACTCCGGCGGCGAAGCCGTGCAGGGCGTCCTCTCCCCCTATGACGGTCTCTCCGACGGCATCCTGAGCGCGCTCGAAGGCGCCGGCTACGGCTCCGGTGGAAAGCAGCTGCCCATCATCACCGGGCAGGACGCCGAGGTGGCGAGCGTCAAGCAGATCATCGCGGGAACCCAGTACTCGACGATCTACAAAGACACCCGCAAGCTGGCCAACGAGGCGGCGAAGATGGCGAACGACATCCTCACCGGCAAGAAGCCCGAGGTGAACGACACGAAGAGCTACGACAACAAGACCAAGGTCGTGCCGAGCTTCCTCTTCCAGCCGGTCGTCGTCACCAAGGACAACTACCAGGAAGTGCTCGTCGACAGCGGCTACTACAAGGAATCCGACCTCAAGTAGGGCCCGCCGCCCGTACCAGGGTGGGCGCGGTCACCGGCCGCGCCCACCCTCCGTGACGAAGCAAGGAACATCCATGTCAAAACCGATCCTCGAGATGCGCAACATCTCGAAGACCTTCCCCGGCGTCAAAGCGCTGCAGGATGTCTCGATCTCGATCGAGGCGGGCTCCGTCCACGCCATCTGCGGCGAGAACGGCGCCGGCAAGTCGACGCTCATGAAAGTGCTCTCCGGCGTCTACCCGCACGGCACGTTCGAGGGCGAGATCCTGCTCGACGACGAACCGGTGGAGTTCCGTTCGATCAACGACTCCGAATCGGCCGGCATCGTGATCATCCATCAGGAGCTCGCCCTCTCCCCCTACCTCTCGATCGCCGAGAACATCTACCTCGGCAACGAGCGTCAGCGCGGCGGGTTCATCGATTGGAACGAGACGAACCTCGAAGCGGGCAAGCTCCTGAAGCGAGTGGGGCTGAACGACAACCCGATCACCAAGATCAAAGACATCGGGGTCGGCAAGCAGCAACTCGTCGAGATCGCCAAGGCGCTCTCGAAGGAGGTGCGCATCCTCATCCTCGACGAACCGACCGCGGCACTGAACGACGACGACTCGGCGCACCTGCTCGAGCTCATCCGTCAGCTGCAGACGCACGGCATCACGTCGATCATCATCAGCCACAAGCTCAACGAGATCAAAGCGATCGCCGACCGGGTGACGATCATCCGCGACGGCAAGACGATCGAGACGCTCGAGATGCGCGGCGAAGGCGCGAGCGAAGACCGCATCATCAAGGGCATGGTGGGCCGGGATGTCGCGAGCCGCTTCCCCGACCACGTGCCGCACATCGGCGAAGAGCTGCTGCGGGTCGAGGACTGGACGGTGCACCACCCGCTCGACCGCACCCGCAAAGTCGTCGACGGCGCGAACCTCTCGGTGCGGGCAGGCGAGATCGTGGGTATCGCAGGTCTCATGGGCGCCGGCCGCACCGAGCTCGCGATGAGCATCTTCGGGCGCAGCTACGGCGTCAACATCAGCGGTCAGGTCTACAAGCGCGGCGAGCCCATCTCGGTGAGCACGGTCTCGAAAGCCATCGCGAACGGCATCGCGTACTCGACCGAGGACCGCAAACGCTACGGCCTCAACCTCATCGACAACATCCAGCGGAACATCTCGATCGCCGCCCTCGACAAGCTCACCGACTGGTTCAAGATGGTCAACGACCTCAAAGAGCGCGCCGTCGCCGAGGGGTACCGCAAGAGCATGAACATCAAGACGCCGAGCGTGCTGGCGGTCGCAGGCAAGCTCTCCGGCGGCAACCAGCAGAAGGTCGTGCTCTCCAAGTGGATGTACGCCGACCCCGAGGTGCTCATCCTCGATGAACCGACACGCGGCATCGACGTCGGAGCGAAGTACGAGATCTACACGATCATCCAGCGCCTGGCCGACTCGGGCAAAGGCATCATCGTGATCTCCTCCGAGCTGCCGGAACTCCTCGGCATCTGCGACCGCATCTACACGCTGAGCGAGGGCCGCATCACCGCGGATGTGCCTCGCGAGAAGGCAACCGCCGAATACCTCATGCAATTCATGACCCAGGAACGCGAGAAGACAACAGCATGAAAGCTCTCACGAACGCCCTCACCTATCTGACCGGTCAGCTGCGGCAGATCGGTCTCTTCATCGCGCTCATCGTGATCGTCGTCTTCTTCCAGATCACGACGGCCGGGATCACACTCGCGCCCATCAACGTGTCGAACCTGATCGTGCAGAACAGCTACATCCTGATTCTCGCGGTCGGCATGGTCATGGTGATCATCGCCGGGCACATCGACCTGTCGGTCGGAAGTGTCGTCGCCTTCATCGGCGCGATGGCGGGAGTCATGATCTCGTCGTGGCACATCCCGTGGCCGCTCGCTGTGATCCTCTGTCTCGTGCTCGGCGCCATCGTGGGCGCGTGGCAGGGCTTCTGGATCGCGTACTTCGGCATCCCTGCGTTCATCGTGACGCTGGCCGGAATGCTCGTCTTCCGTGGCGCGGCCCAGATCGCTCTGGGCAACCAGCAGATCTCCTTCTTCCCGAAGGAGTTCCGCGCGATCGGCTCCGGCTTCCTGCCCACCTTCGGAACCTCGGGCTATGAGCCGCTCACCCTGATCCTCGGGCTCCTCGCGGCCGTCGCCATCGTGGCGAGCGCAGTTCGTCAGCGACTCGTGCGCCGCAAATACGAGCTCGAAGACGAGCCCATCTGGTGGTTCGTGGTGAAGGTCGTCTTCCTGGTACTGCTCGTGCTCATCGTGACGCTGCTGCTCGCGAGCTACAACGGCACCCCGATCGTGCTGCTCATCCTCGGCGTGCTCGTCGTCGGGTACACCGCGATCATGAGCAGGTCGGTCTTCGGGCGTCACATCTACGCCATCGGCGGCAACCTCGCCGCGGCCCAGCTCTCGGGGGTCAAGACGAAGCGCGTCACGTTCCTGCTGTTCGTGAACATGGGCGTCATCTCGGCCATCGCCGGCCTGGTGTTCACGGCGGGCCTGAACCTGGCGAGTCCGAGCGCCGGCAACGGATTCGAGCTCGACGCCATCTCGGCGGTGTTCATCGGCGGCGCAGCGGTGACCGGCGGTATCGGCACCGTGCCCGGCGCCATCATCGGTGGCCTGATCATCGGCGTGCTGAACAACGGCATGTCCATTCTCGGCGTCGACAGCGACTACCAGCTGCTGATCAAGGGCCTCGTGCTGCTCGCCGCCGTCGCGTTCGACGTCTACAACAAGCGGCGCTCGGTCGGCAGCTGACGAGCGGCGACTCCGGATGGGCGACTTCCGGATGCGGGCGGCCCTCAGGCGGCCGCCCGCATCCGGCGTCCCCATCCGGGCACCTTATGCTTGTGTTCGATGTCTCCCTCCTCTCTCGAGTCGGTCGCGGTCGCCACGGTCGCATACAACTCGAGCTCGCACCTCGGCCCTTTCCTCTCTTCGCTGCGCGCGGGAGAGGATGCGAGCCTGACGGTGATCGTCGCCGACAACGGCTCGCGCGACATCGAGCAGACGCGGCAGTTCGCCCAGGAGCACGACGCGCAGCTCCTCGAGCTGGGTGAGAACCTCGGCTACGGCGGTGCGGTCAACGCGGCCGTGCGCGCGATGCCGGAGCGCATCCGCTACGTGCTGGTCTCGAACCCCGACGTCATGATCGAGCCGGGCGCCGTGACCGAACTCGTTCGCGCGTTCGAACGGTTGCCCGAGGCGGGCGCCGTCGGCCCGCGGGTGCTCAACGAAGACGGAACGGTGTATCCCTCCGCCCGCAAGCTCCCGTCGCTGCGCACCGGCGTCGGCCACGCGGTGTTCAGCGGCATCTGGCCGTCGAACCCCTGGACGCGCTCCTACCGCGAAGACCAGGAGGGGTCGGGGCGCGAGCGCGTCGTCGGCTGGCTCTCCGGTTCGTTCGTGATGGTCTCCCGCGAGGCGTTCGACGCCCTCGGTGGCTTCGACGAAGGCTTCTTCATGTACTTCGAGGACGTGGACCTCGGCTACCGGCTCGGCAAGCACGGTTACAAGTCGGTGTACGTGCCGAGCGCCGAGGTCATCCACACCGGCGCCCACTCCACGACCACCGAGTCGGCGCGCATGATCCAGGTGCACCATGACAGCGCATACCGCTACCTCAGCAAGAAGTACGCGGGGCCGGTGCTGGCGCCGCTGCGCTGGACGCTGCGGGCGGGGCTGGCCGTGCGCTCCCGCTATCTGATCGCCAAAGCCCAGCGCTCGCGCTGAGCCTCGAGGCCGGCCGTCGTGCCGGCCGAGCCGTCGGGCTACCCGTCGAGCAGCGCCGCCATGTAGGTGCCGTACCCGCTCTTGACGAGCGGCTTGGCCAGCTTCGCGAGCTGAGCGTCGTCGATCCAGCCGGCGCGCCAGGCGATCTCCTCGATGCAGCCGACCTTGAAGCCCTGCCTATCTTCGATCACGCGCACGTACTCGGACGCCTGCATCATCGACTCGAATGTGCCGGTGTCGAGCCAGGCCGTTCCGCGGTCGAGCACCTGCACCTGCAGACGACCAGCGTCGAGGTAGCGCTCGTTCACCGTCGAGATCTCGAGTTCGCCGCGAGCGCTCGGCTCGATGGTCTTCGCGATCTCGACGACGGAGTTGTCGTAGAAGTAGAGCCCGGGAACCGCGTAGTTGCTCTTCGGAACGGTGGGCTTCTCCTCGATCGAGACCGCCTTGAAGTCGTCGTCGAAGTCGACCACACCGTAGGCGGTCGGATTGCTCACGTGGTAAGCGAAGATCAGCGCGCCGTCGATGTCGTTGTGGTCGCGCAACGACGACCCGAGGCCGGCGCCGTGGAAGATGTTGTCGCCGAGCACCAGGGCCACCGACTCGTCGCCGATGAACTCCTCCCCGATGATGAACGCCTGGGCGAGGCCGTCGGGCGACGGCTGCGACGCGTATTCGAGCCGGATGCCGAGCTCCGACCCGTCGCCGAGAAGCGCCTGGAACTGCTCGTTGTACTCCGGCGTCGTGATGATGAGGATCTCGCGGATGCCCGCCATCATCAGCGTCGACAGGGGGTAGTAGATCATCGGCTTGTCGTAGATCGGCATCAGCTGCTTCGAGATGCCCTTGGTGATGGGCCAGAGCCGCGTGCCGGAGCCGCCGGCCAGGATGATTCCGCGCATGGGTGCTACTTTCCTCCGTTGTCGAGCGTCGCGTAGAACGCGCGTGCGGTCTCCCAGGTGGGCAGGAGCCCGGATGCGGCCGCCTCGGCCAGACCCGGAGCATCCGTGTCCTTCGGCGACAGCAGCAGGTCTCCCGCTTCGACGGGGAAGACGAGGGCGATGTCGGCGTCGAGCGGGTTGATCCCGTGCTCGGCCGTCGGGTTGTAGACGTCGGTCACGAGATAGCTGACAGTCGCGTTGTCCGTGAGCGCGACGAAGCAGTGGCCGAGGCCTTCCGCCACGTAGATGGCGCGGCGGTCGACGTCGTCGAGCAGCACGCTGTCCCACTGTCCGTAGGTCGGCGAGCCCACCCGGATGTCGATCACGAAGTCGAGCACCGCACCGAAAGGCGCCGTGACGTACTTGGCCTGGCTCGGCGGGATGTCGGCGAAGTGGATGCCGCGCACCGAGCCACGCTTCGACACGGAGGTGTTGCCCTGCCGCAGGTTGAGGCTGTGACCGACCGTCTCCTCGAGCCGGTCGAAGCGGTACCACTCCAAGAACACACCGCGGTCGTCCGCGTGCTGCTTGGGTGTGATCTCATACGCGTCGGGGATGGCGAGTTCACGGATTTGCATCAGCAAAGTCTATCGGCAGACGCTGAGCTTGCCGACATCCTGCCCGAGCACCAGCGGTCCGCCCAGCAGGGCGATCGACTGCGAGCGCAGCGCACCGACCGCCGCGTCGGCCGAGACACAAGCCGGACGGCTCACATAGAGCGGCGATTTGAGGTGACCGGCGGCGGCCGCCCCGGCGAGCGCATCCGGGAAGCCGAAGGCCGTGGCGAAGTAGGTCTTCGGCGGTGCCGTCGGAAAGGCGTCCTGGTTCACGGCGTTGCTCGTTCCGTAACGGTCGATGGCGCTGAGCCGGGAGACGGAGAAGTGCGCGGCGACGAGCCCCGACGCGATCCCTGCGGAGACCACACCCGTGCCGCCCACCAGCTTGATCGTGGTGATGTGCATGTCGGCGAGCGCTTGCAGGGTGGCTGCGTCGGGCGCGCTCTGCGTGCCGTTCACCAGCAGCACAGGCATGCCCTGGGCGCCGGCGGCCGCTCCGGCGGACAGGGCATCCGGATAGTCGAGGCCCGTCGCGATGTAGGCCGTGCTGGCGGTCGTACCGAACGAGGCGAGGGCCACCGCCCGCGCGGTGGCGTAGCGGTCGATGCCGCTCAGGCGAACCGCGCCCTTCGGCGCGAGCTTCGCGAGTTGCGCCAGCACGGCATCGCTCACGACTCCGGCGCCGCCTGCCACATAGATCGTCTTCGGCTTGACCCGCTTTAGCTCGGCCAGCGTCGGGGCCGGGATACCGTTCTGCTGCACCAGAAGCAACGGACCCTGCCGCCCCTCCGTGCCGCCACCCGGCGCGGCCGCCCCGCCACCGCCCGCAGCGGGCGCCGCGGCCAGCGCATCCGCGAAGCCGAGGCCGTTCGCGATGTATGCGGCCGCCACTCCGGTGCCCGGGCTCGGGTACGCCGACTGAGAGGCTGCAACCGCCGTCGAGTACCGGTCGACGCCGGCCTCCCGGCTCACGGCGGGAACCGTACCGGCGTTGGGGTTGCCGAACCACTGCGTGTACGACCCCCAGAAGTTGCGGTTGCCGTACTCCGAGCACTTGTCGCCCGTGCCGAAGAAGTTGTCGAGTGCCGCCTGGTTCGGGGTGTACGGAGTGTAATAGTAGAGCGCGGCCGTCGCCTTGTTCCAGATCGCGATCGGCGCGGTGCCGCAGTTCAGCGAAGGGGTGGACGAGTACGCGATGTTGCTCACCCGGCCGACCGGATACCAGGTGAAGTAGTCGTCCGTTCCGGTCGGGTTGCCATAGCGCTTGAACTGCCAGGCGGCGCCGTACACCTGGGCGAAGAAGCCTGCGGTGTCGGGATCGCAGCCGACGTCGGGATCGTCGGGGCAGGCATAGCCGGTCGCGAACTGGTATTGCGTCGCCGACGGCCAGTCGTCGGTGACGAGGCCCTGCTCCTTCTGCAGCAGCGCGATGAGCACGCCCTGGTTGATGCCGCACGAGGCGCCGACCTTGGCGATGATCTGGGCGGCGGTCTCGGAGCCGAGCGCCGCATAGCCGTCGCACATCTCGTCGGACGGGCGAGCGGCGGATGCCGTGGTGTAACTCTTCAGACAGGGCTGCACGTTGGGCTTGTGCTCCGGGTTGCACGTGCCCACCTGCGTGTTCAAGAAAGACTGCACGTCCGTCGCCGTCATCGCCGAACCGTTGAAGAAGACCGCGTCGCTCATCAGGTTGCCGGCAGCGAAGAGGCTTTTGTCGACAGAGCCGGTCGCGGTGACCGACTGCGCCTGCGCGGTGAGCTTCGGCGTCGCCTCCGACTTGTCGACATGCTCGAGTCCGTCGCGCTGCGCCGCTGCCGTTCGCGCCGCGTAGTACTCCTGCGCCCGCTGCGCGGTCTGATCCGACGTGTCGGCCAGCGCCACCTGCGGCGTCAGCAGTCCCGCGACGACCAGGCCGGTGACGATCAGTCCGATGAAATTCTTGCGCGCTCCGGTGCGCTCCCCCGTGTTCCCCATCCTGCCAACCAATCACAGCTCGTTGCAGGAATGCAAGCATTCGGAGGAGGACTGCGAACCCTCTCAGGAGGCCACCCGGTAGAATCTCCCCGGCAACCAGAAACCCACGAGGCAGGTCTACCTTTCTATGAAAATTCTCGTCACCGGCGGAGCCGGTTTCATCGGCTCGAACTTCGTCCGGCGCACGCTGGAAGACGCATACCCCGGGCTCGAGGGCGCTGAGGTCGTCGTGCTCGACGCGCTGACGTACTCGGGCAACCTCGAGAATCTGGCGCCCGTCGCCGACTCGCCCCGCTACACGTTCATCAAGGGCGACATCCGCAACGGCGGCCTGCTCGACGAGCTGTTCCCGTCGGTGGACGCGGTCGTGCACTTCGCCGCAGAGTCCCACGTCGATCGCTCCGTGCGTGACGCCTCCATCTTCGTCGAGACGAACGTGCTGGGCACCCAGCAGCTGCTCGACGCGGCTCTGCGCAACAACCTCCAGCGTTTCGTACACGTCTCCACCGACGAGGTCTACGGGTCGATCGCGGAAGGATCGTGGGCAGAAGACCGCCCGCTCGAGCCCAACTCGCCGTACTCGGCGTCGAAGGCCGGCAGCGATCTGCTGGCGCGCAGCTACTTCCGCACGCACGGCCTGAACCTGTCGATCACGCGCTGCTCGAACAACTACGGCCCGTACCACTTCCCTGAGAAGGTCATCCCGCTGTTCGTCACGAACCTCATCGACGACAAGCACGTTCCGCTGTACGGCGAGGGCAACAACATCCGCGACTGGCTGCACGTCGACGACCACACCCGCGGCATCGCGATGGTGCTGGTGAACGGGCGCGCCGGCGAGATCTACAACATCGGCGGCGGCACCGAGCTCACGAACAAGGAGCTCACGCAGCTGCTGCTCGACGCCACGGGCAAAGACTGGTCGTACGTCGATCGCGTCGCCGATCGGCTCGGCCACGACCTGCGCTACTCGGTCGACATCTCCAAGATCGAGTCGGAGCTCGGCTATCAGCCGCTCGTTCCGTTCGAGCAGGGCCTGGCCGACGTCGTGCAGTGGTACCGCGACAACCGCTCGTGGTGGGAGCCGCTGAAGGCGCGCGCCGCCCTGGACAACTGAGCCGCACGATGACGCGCTACCTGATCACCGGAGCCGCCGGCATGCTCGGCCAGGACCTGCAGCGGGCGCTGCACGGTCGCGAGGTCACAGCCCTGCGCCGCGCCGACCTCGACGTGACGGACAGGGATGCGGTGCTCGCCGCCGTGGCCGGCCATGACGTGGTCATCAACGCGTCCGCGTACACGAAGGTGGACGACTCGGAGACCCACGAGGACGAGGCGTACGCGGTGAACGCGACGGGGACGCAGAACCTCGCCGTCGCGGCGCAGCAGCACGGGGCGAAGCTGGTCACGATTTCGACGGACTACGTGTTCGACGGCGTGGGAACGGAGCCGTACCCCGAGAACGCGCCCCGCGACCCGATCAACGCCTACGGCCGCACGAAGGCCGCCGGCGAGGAGCTGGCGCTCGAAGCGCATCCCGACGGAACGTACATCGTGCGCACCGCGTGGCTCTACGGAGCCGACGGCCCGAACTTCGCCAAGACGATGGTGAAGCTCGCCGGCAGCCATGAGACCGTGAGCGTGGTCGACGACCAGCGCGGGCAGCCGACCTGGACGGGAGATCTCGCGGGGCGCATCGTCGCCATGCTCGACGCCGACGCGCCCGCCGGCGTGTATCACGGCACGAATTCGGGCGAAGCCACCTGGTACGAGTTCGCCAAGGCGGTCTTCAGCGAGGCCGGTTTGAACCCTGATAGGGTCACACCGACCGACAGCACGAAGTTCGTGCGGCCCGCGCCTCGTCCGTCGTACTCGGTTCTCGGTCACTCTGCCTGGCAGGCCGCCGGGCTCCCGCCGATGCGGGACTGGAAGCAAGCACTGGCCGACGCGGCCCGTCACGGAGTGTTGGAGCAGCATGACAACCCTGAGAGTCGTCGTTGACGACGTCATCGGCGATGTCGCCGGGGGTGCGCGCCGGTACGCGGAAGAGCTGACGCGTCAGATCATCGCGACGGCCCCGCCGGGCTGCGACGTCGAAGGCATCGTGTCGAACGTCTCCCCCGAGACCCTCGACGACCTGACCGCTCGCCTGCCCGGTATCGCAGGATTCGACAGGCTTCCCCTGGCCAGACGCGAACTCACTGTCGCCTGGCAGTCGGGCCTCGCCCTCCCCGGCGCCCGCGGGATGGTCCACGCGCCGGGCCTCCTGGCTCCCCTGCGCAAGCACTCGCGCGGCGAGGGCGGGGAGCAGGTGACCGTCACCATCCACGACGCCCTGGCGTGGACCCATCCGGATTCGCTGCCGACGACCAGCGTGCTGTGGCAGAAGGCCATGGCGAAGCGCGCACGGAAATTCGCGGATGCGGTGGTCGTGCCCACCCACGCCGTCGCCGACCAGCTGGCCGAGCACATCGACTTCGGCGACCGCATCCGGGTGATCGGCGGCGCGTCGGCGACGACGCTGCGGCTGCCGGCCGACGCCGACGGGCGCGCCGAACGGCTGGGGCTTCCCCCGGCGTATGCCTTCACCCTCGGCTCGATCATGCCGCGCAAGGGTGTCGCCCCGCTCATTCGGGCCATGGCGCGACCCGAGGTGCACGACCTGCCCCTCCTCATTGCGGGGCCGGACCGCTTCGGCGACGGCTCGGCCACCGGAGTGGCCGCGGCCGCGGGCCTTCCCGAAGACAGGGTCCGCCCGCTCGGACAGCTCGACGATGCCGATCTCGCGGTCGCTCTCGATCGCGCCACCGTGTTCGTCTTCCCAAGCCTTGCGGAGGGCTTCGGTCTTCCGATCGTCGAAGCCTTCAAGTTCGGCACCCCGGTCATCCACTCGGACGACCCCGCCCTGGTCGAGGTCGCGGCCGGCGCGAGCCTGCTCGTGGAGCGACCGTCGAGCCCCGCCGAAGACGACCTCTACTCAGAGAGGCTCGCCGCCGCCATCGGCCGCGTGCTCGACGACGACGAGCTGCGTGCGCGACTCGGCATCCTCTCCACCGACAGGGCCCGCGCGTTCAGCTGGCGCGACTCCGCCGAGCGCGTCTGGCAGTTGCACGCCGACCTCTGAGCCGACGCACGCACCCGCGTCAGCGGCGACCCTGCGCGGCGACGGCCGCCGTGTCGGCCGCGGTCTCGGCGCGCTCGGACTCCTGCTCCCGGCCGAACGAGGCGCGGTAGCGATCGGAGGCCCAGGCGCCGATGGCGCGCGACCACCCGTGGCTGCGCTTCTCCACCAGCCAGGTGAACCCGATCGAAACGAGGATGGCGGCCGGCACGGCGAACAGCAACGGCATCCACCACACCTGACCGGCGAAGAGGTAGGTGAAGAAGATGATGATCGGCACGTGCACCAGGTAGAGGCTGAACGAGATCGTGCCGGCGAACTGGAGCGGCTTCGACTCGAAGAGCGCGCGGAACGGCGCCCATCCGATGGCCGCCACGACGATCGCGGCTGCGCCGAACGGCGCCAGGCCCTTCAGCGCGAACCCCAGCTCTTTGGCGTCCGCGATGCCGGGGCCGAACAGCCACGGCGCGATCATCAGCGTCGCACCGCCGAAGGCCATCACGAACCAGAACGGGTGGCGCCACCGGCGGGCGTTGACCCGGTCGGCGAAGTTGCGCACGGCTTCGAGCCGCACGGCGAGCACCGCGCCCACGAAGAAGGCGGGCAGGTAGCTGAGCGCACCCGAGTCGGTGCGCACGCCGAGCCAGGTGAGGGCGACCGCCGCCGCGAGACCGCCGAGCCACCACTTGCGCACGGCCAGCGCCGCGATCACGAAGACCGGCAGCGCGAGTGAGAAGATCAGCTCCCAGCGAAGAGACCACAGGGGGTTGTTGATCTGGCCGTCGCCACCCAGCAGATCCCAGGCCTTGACGATGTACTCCCAGCTGAAGTTGGGGGTCGACGAGTCACTCAGCCACGTTCCGTCGGCCTGAGTGCTCTTCTGCGGGATGGCCATGACGAACACGGCGGCCAGCAGCACAGAGGCGATCACGGGGACCATGAGGCGCACCGCACGGCGCGGGAAGTAGGCGACCCAGTCGAATCCACGCTTCCGCACGACCGGCAGGGTCACGACGAGACCGCTCAGCACGAAGAAGACGATCACCGACTCCCAGCCGGCCGACGCCAGCTTCAGCGGAGTGTAGCTGATCCACCACATCGGGCTGCCCTGGGGCACGCTCACGGCCCCGGGTGTTCCCGGGAACGCGGCGTTCGTGTACAGCGAGTGGTGGGCGAGAACGATTAGCGCGGCAAGCCCTCGCACTCCGTCGAGGGCGGCCAGCCGCCCACTCGTTTTCGCATTCATATTCACACCAGTACTCGACATAGGGGTAAGACGGTACCCCTTGCGCATCCACGAAACCTGTGACCCGTTCAGGGGTCACCTGTGTGCTATTTCGAAGAAGTGGGCGTCGGCGTGGCCGGAGCGAGGGCCTCTTGAACCAGCTGGTGGATCTGCGAGTAGTCCGGATTCGCGGGGTCGATCGTGGGCGGAACGAGCTCCAGCTGCTTCACCGGGAGTTTGCGGGTCTTCATCCCCAGGTCGACGAAATAGCCGAGCATCGACTGCGGGATGTCGGTCTTGACCACCTGTGTTCCGGCGTCGGCGATGCCCTGGAACTTGCTGACGACATTCACCGGATTGACCTGCTTGAGGATCGCATCCTGCAACTGCCGCTGCCTCGCCATGCGGTCGTAGTCGCTCGTACCGTGCCGGGAGCGCGCGTACCACTGGGCGTAGTAGCCGTTGAGGTGCTGTTTGCCGGGTTCGATCCAGTCGATGACGCCGTTGAGGTTCTCGTCTCCGCCGATCGGCAGCTTCTCCGATACCGTGACGTCGACTCCGCCGAGCGAGTCGATCAGATCGGCGAAGCCCTGCATGTCGATGAGCACGTAGTACTGGATCTTGAGCCCGGTCGCCCCTTCCAGCGCATCCCGCATCGACTCGATGCCCGGGTCGCTGTGCTGCTTCTCGGCCTGGGGATACAGTTCCGGCTTGTAGAGGGAGACCTCGGTGTAGATCGAGTTCAGCTGACACACGTCGACATCGCAGCGGTCTTCGTAGCCGTAGCCGTCGGGGTACAGGGAGTGCAGGGGCGAGTCCGTCGGAAATGGCACCGGGTTGAGGTCGCGGGGCAGGCCGATCGTCACCGCCTGGCCGGTCTCGGCGTCGATGCTGACGACCGACATGCTGTCTGGTCGCAGCCCCTCCCGGTCGGGCCCCGCGTCGCCGCCCAGCAGCATGATGTTGTAGTGGCCGTCGACAGGAGGCTGCGAGGGGCCGGAGGAGAAGATGTCGCCGAGGGCGCCGCGCGCCGAACCCGCCACGACGGAGGCGTACCCGGCCGTGCAGGTCAGGCCGATCAGCACCACGACGGAGAAGGCTGCGATCCAGGCCCGGGCGTTCGGCGCCGCCTTGACCAGCCGCACCAGGCGCAGCGTGTCGAGCGTCAGCACCACCCAGAGGGCGGCGTAGGCGACCAGCAGGATCTGCACCACCAACAGGCTGAACGTCTGCGTGAAGAGCGTGTAAACGGTGCTCGGCCAGATCAGGTAGGTCAGGAGCGTGAGGATGGCGAGCAGCCAGAGCACAAGCGTGGCGACGATGCCGACCCGGCCCAGCTTGCGGTTGCCCGCGAGCACCTGGGCGGAGCCGGGCAGCAGGATGTTCATGACGACCAGCCACCAGCCGCGCTTCGTCATCGTCGGCGCGGATGCGGTGTCCGGAAAGCGGAGAGGGCTCGCGACTGTCATAGGCGGTCTTTGAGCGCCCTGTTCTTCTGCTCGACCGTGCGCTCGAGGTCGGCGGCATAGTCGGCGAGCGCGGTCGCGAGCGACGCGTCCGCCGTGGACAGGATGCGCACCGCGAGCAGCCCCGCGTTCTTCGCTCCGCCGATCGACACGGTGGCCACCGGGATGCCGCCGGGCATCTGCACGATCGACAGCAGCGAGTCGAGCCCGTCGAGCCTGGCCAGCGGAACCGGAACGCCGATCACCGGCAGGGTCGTGACCGACGCGAGCATACCGGGCAGGTGCGCCGCACCACCGGCACCGGCGATGATGACACCGATCCCCCGGCCTGCAGCGCTCTGGCCGTAGGCGATCATCTTCTCCGGAGTTCGGTGCGCGGAGACCACCTCGACCTCGTGGTCGACACCGAACTCGGTCAGAACCTGCGACGCATCTTGCATCACCGACCAGTCGGAATCCGAGCCCATGACGACGGCGACTCGGGGGTTCGTGGACGTGACGGACATGCCGTCAATGCTAGGGCTCAGCCTTCGAAAAACGCGGCGGCACTCCGAGCGGAGAAGACCGCGTCGCCGAGATCGTCGCTGCAGACGGTCACATGGCCGACCTTGCGCCCTGGCCGCGGTTCTTTGCCGTAGCCGTGCACCTTGGCTGCCGGATGCGCGGCGAGCGCCGCCGGGTACCTGTCCTGCAGCGTGCCCTCCGCCGGGCCGCCGAGGATGTTGACCATCACCGACCAGTCGTTCCGCACCTCCGTCGAACCCAGGGGGAGGTCGAGCACCGCGCGCAGGTGCTGCTCGAACTGGCTCGTGACGGCTCCCTCGATCGACCAATGCCCGCTGTTGTGCGGGCGCATCGCGAGCTCGTTGATCAGAACCCTGCCGTCGGTCGTCTCGAACATCTCGACCGCGAGCACGCCGGTCACCCCGAGCTCGGTCGCGACCGTGCGCGCGATGTCGGCGGCGACGTCGGCTATCCGCCCTTCCGATTGCGGCGCGGGCGCGATCACCTCGGCGCAGACCCCGTCACGCTGAATGGTCTCGACCACGGGCCAGACGGCGGTCTCGCCCGATGGACGCCGGGCCACCAGCTGGGCCAGCTCGCGCCGGAACGAGACGAGCTCCTCGACGAGCAGCGCCCCGCCGCGGCCGTCTTCGGCGAGCGCGAGGAACCAGTCGTCGGCCCCCGCAGCGTCGGAGACCACGCGCACGCCCTTGCCGTCGTAGCCGCCGCGTGCGGTCTTGACCACGGCACGCCCGCCGTGGTCGGCGAGGAAGGCGCCGAGCTCATCCGCGGTCTCCACGGCCGCCCACGCGGGAACGGGAAGCCCGAGCTCGCTCAGCTTCGCGCGCATCTGCAGCTTGTCCTGCGCGTACAGCAGGGCGTCGGGCCCGGGATGCACGGGGATGCCGCGCGAGACGAGCTCACGCAGAATGGCGGGCGGCACGTGCTCGTGGTCGAACGTGACGACGTCGACCGTCTCGGCGAAGGCGAGCACCGTCTCCAGGTCGCGGTAGTCGCCGACGCCGGTCGCCGCGATCTCGGCGCTCATCCCGGGCGCCTCCTCGAGCACGCGGATGTCGACACCGAGCTCGATCGCCGGAGGGATCATCATCCTCGCCAGCTGGCCCCCGCCGATCACTCCGACAGTGTTCTTCGCCATCGACAGTCTCTCCTCGATATCCTTCAACGGTGCTGGGTCAACTCCCAGACTCTCCCTCGTGCGGGCGCGTATGCTCGCGTGCGCACTCTCTATCTTCCCGTATCCCACCCGGTTGGACGCATGACTACACACACCCCAGCAGCTCACAAGGCGCGGCTCCTGCCGCAGCTCGTGAAGTTCGGGGCGGTCGGCGCGGTGGGATTCGTGGTCAACCTCGCGGTGTTCAACGGTCTGATGCTGACCGTCTTCTCCGGCGTGCCCCACGCGACCATCTACTCGACGATCATCGCGACGGTGGTCGCGATCGGAACCAACTGGGTCGGAAACCGCTACTGGGCTTTCTCGTCGTCGCGTCAGAAGAAGGCCGCCCGCGAAGGGGTCGAATTCTTCGTCGTCAGCCTGGCCGGCATGGGCATCCCCCTGTTCTGCGTGTGGCTCTCCCACTACGTGTTCGGGTTCACCTCGCTGCTCGCCGACAACATCGCGAACAACGTGATCGGGCTGCTGCTCGGAACCCTCTTCCGCTTCGCGTTCTACCGCTGGTGGGTCTTCTCGCCGAAGCGCGCTCACCGTGCCCGGGCCGTCGCTCTAGCGGGAGCCCCAGACCGTGGTCTCATCGGAGACTGACTCCGACTGCTGACGGCGCACGGCGACGATCGTCTGCGAGTGCTCCATCAGATCGTTCAGGGCGCGCTGCACGTCGTCCGCCTTCGGCACGTCCTTCAAGACGACCGGTCGCTCCAGGCCCGAGTTGATGCGCACATCCCCCGACCGGAAAGCGCTCTGCAGCCAGTTGCGTTTGACGGAGACGTCGTAGCCGCGGCTGTGCAGTAGTTCCTGGCGCACCCGCACGAAGAACCCGTGGCGCAGCACGATGCGGCGGGAGGTGATCGTGTACCGCTTGCTCAGCCACGACGCGAGCGGCAGCAGGAAGAGCAGCAGAACGCTCGCAGCGGCGGCCGACCAGACCAGCACGCGCTCCCACACCTCGTCCACGCTTCCGGCGAAATAGCCGAGGGCGCCGCAGGTCGCGATCAGAAAGACGCTCGGCCAGAACAAAGCGCGAGCGTTCGGGCGCAGGCGCGCCACGACTCTCTCGGGAGGCTGGGCCGGCGCTCCCTCAGGCGTGTTGCTCATGCCCTATTAATACCGCAGGTGTGTGACGTCTCCGGCCGCGACAGCCGTGATCCCCACATCCGAGCGCACGATCAGCCGGCCGTCGTCGTCGATGCCGATCGCGGTGCCGAGCAGATCGTCGCCGTCGGGCAGCTCGACCCGCACCGACCGCCCGACCGTTTCGCAGCCTTCCACCACCGCGTCGTGGATCGTGCTGGCGACCGGGTCTCCCCCGGCGGTGATGAACTCACGATAGAGAGTGGTGAAGGCCGTGAGGTATGCCGCGAGCACCGCATCCGGGTCGATGTCGGCCGCGCCGGCCACGAGCAGCGACGTCGACGTCTCGGTCGGCAGCTCGTCGCGCGTGAGCGTGAGGTTCAGGCCGGCGCCGATCACGATGCCCGAGAGGTCGGGGAGCAGCTCGGCGAGCGTGCCGCTCACCTTCGCGCCGTCGATGTGCACGTCGTTCGGCCACTTGACGGCGACCCGTCCCGGCACGAACTGCGCCACCGCGCGGCTCATCGCCAGCCCGGCGAGCAGCGGGAACCAGCCGAAGCTCTGCGGCGGCAGGCCTATCGGCTTGATCAGGATCGAGATCGCGAGGGCCTTGCCGGGAGGCGACACCCACACGCGGCCGAGGCGTCCGCGTCCGCCCGTCTGATTGCCCGTGACCACCACCGAGAGGTCGGGCAGATCGGATGCCCGCCCCACCAGCACATCGTTCGTCGAGCCCGCCTCCTCGAGGTGTTCGAGCACGGGCACGATGGTTCGGCTGCGACGGAAGTCCATGTGCCACAGTCTGCCAGCGCGGACGCCCGTTTTTGTAGGGAATCATCAACGCCGCGCCCCAACAGGTGGCCGGTAGAGTGAAACGCGTGACCGACACAGAACCCCGCCAGTCCCCCGACCCGCACACCACCGCCGGAAAACTGGCCGACCTCAAAGAGAGGTTCCACGAGGCCGTCACAGCCAGCGGGCAGGCGGCGATCGAGAAGCAGCACGCGAAGGGCAAGCTCACCGCCCGCGAGCGCATCGACCTGCTGCTCGACAACGGGTCGTTCGTCGAGTTCGACGAGTTCGTGCGCCACCGCACCCACGCGTTCGGCATGGAGAACAAGCGCCCTTACGGTGACGCCGTCGTCACCGGCGTCGGCACCATCCACGGCCGCAACGTCGCCGTCTTCAGCCAGGACTTCACCATCTTCGGCGGCTCCCTCGGCGAGGTCGCCGGCGAGAAGATCATCAAGGTCATGGATCACGCGCTGAAGACCGGCGTGCCGATGATCGGCATCCTCGACTCCGGCGGCGCCCGCATCCAGGAGGGCGTGGTCGCGCTCGGCAAGTACGGCGAGATCTTCCGTCGCAACACGGCCGCATCCGGGGTCATCCCGCAGATCTCCATCGTCATGGGCCCGGCCGCAGGCGGCGCGGTGTACTCCCCGGCGCTCACCGACTTCGTCATCATGGTCGACAAGTCCAGCCACATGTTCGTGACCGGCCCCGACGTGATCAAGACCGTCACGGGCGAAGACGTGGGGTTCGAGGAGCTCGGCGGAGCGCTCACCCACAACAAGATCTCCGGCGTCTCCCACTACCTCGCGAGCGACGAAGAAGACGCGCTCGACTACGCGCGGGCCCTTCTCAGCTACCTGCCCCAGAACAACCTGGCCGAGCTGCCGGTGTTCGAGTCGGAGCCCGAGCTGGAGGTCACGGATGCGGACCGCAAGCTCAACACGCTCATCCCCGACTCCCCCAACCAGCCGTACGACGTCAAGACGATCATCGAAGGGATCGTGGACGACGGTGAGTTCCTCGAGATCCAGCCGCTGTTCGCGCCCAACATCGTCATCGGCTTCGCCAGGGTCGAAGGCAGGTCGGTCGGCATCGTCGCCAACCAGCCGAGCGCCATGGCGGGAACGCTGAACATCGACGCGGGAGAGAAGGCCTCCCGGTTCGTGCGCTTCTGCGACGCCTTCAGCATCCCCATCCTGACGCTGGTCGACGTTCCGGGTTACCTGCCGGGCACCGATCAGGAGTGGACGGGTGTCATCCGCCGTGGCGCCAAGCTCCTCTACGCGTACGCGGAGGCCACGGTGCCGCTCGTCACGATCATCACCCGCAAGGCATACGGCGGCGCATACATCGTGATGGGCTCCAAGCAGCTCGGCGCCGACATCAACCTGGCCTGGCCGACCGCCGAGATCGCCGTCATGGGCGGTCAGGGCGCGGTGAACATCCTCTACCGCGGCGAGATCAAGCGCGCGGAGGAGGCCGGTGAAGACGTGGCCGCCGTGCGCACGAAGCTCGCGAACGAGTACACCTACAACGTGGCCAGCCCGTTCCTCGCCGCCGAGCGCGGCGAGCTCGACGGCGTGATCGAACCCGCCGCGACGCGTGTCTCCGTCGTCAAGGCACTGCGGGCGCTCCGCACCAAGCGCGCGTCGATGCCGCCGAAGAAGCACGGGAACATCCCCCTGTGACGACTCTCGAGCCCGAGCAGATCCGGTTCGTCACCGCGAACGTGACTCCGGAGGAGGTCGCTGCGGTCACGGCGGTTCTCACGGCCGCGGCCGCCGAGCAGCAGGCGGCGGCGCGGGAGGACGACGTGGCCGGAGCTCAGGATGCCTGGGCCCGCAGTCAGCGGTCGCTGCGCACCCCGCTGCAGCCCGGCGAGGGCGCGTGGCGGTCGTTCTCGGTTTGAGCCGGCTTGGCGCCTGCGTGAGCTTCGGCCTTTCGCGCAAGAGTCTTGTGTACCCCGATTGGGGCACCCCCCATTTGTGGCACACCCGCGATCTCGCGGAGGATTCCGAAGACCGACGGAGAAATGTCCCCCATGTGTCCTCCAAAATGACGACTTTGCAATTTCTGTGAGTAGCGTCAATATAGTTATTGCTAGGTGTCTCTCCTCGTGAGTTACACCGCCAATCACTCGCCGACTAGGGTAAGCGGGCGAGTGTTTTGGGGGCGAGTCAGGGCGATATTCGGGTTGTCGCCCTGACTCGGGGTTTAGATGAAGGGCCGGCCATTCGGGTGCCGGCCCTTTCTCTTTGCCCCGACAGAGTCATCGAGGGGTCCCAACACGCCGTTACATGCACCCATGTAACG
>NZ_JBHVYL010000003.1:0-13881 GCF_042880955.1 Leifsonia sp. NPDC058292 | reverse complement strand
GTCGGGGTTTTCGGCGGGGGGGGGTTGGGGGCACCCCTCGATGGTGAGCCGGGAGGCGACGAGGGACGAGGACGAGGACGAGGACGAGGGAGCGACGGACAGGCGGGGGTCAGGCGTCGCGCACGGGGCGCGGGATCTCCAGCCAGAGGTCGACCTCGTCGTCTTCGGTGTCGGCACCGAGAGCGTTCGCGTTGCCGTCGTCCGACATCCTCAGGCCCACGACCGTCACAGCGGTCTTCGACGACCGCGGCACCGTGCGCACGATCAGCTTGTCCGTCGTCGTCCCCCGGATGGCGTCGGCCAGCCGTTTGAGCACGACACCGAGCGACCGGTCGTCCAGGTCGTCGATGCCGCCCTCGTCGAGCAGGCTCACGACGACGCCACGGCGCCGGGCATCCATCACTTGACGGCGCACGTCTTCGTTGAGGAGGCGGCGCCCGCGGATCTCGTCGCGGATGGCACCCTCGAGGTAGCGGCACTCCCGGCGCTCGGCCTCGGTCAGGTCCCCTCCGCGGCGCACGATCTCGGCGAGCATGGGCGCCGAGACCCGGTAGGTCTGCCGGAGCCGCATCTGCCGCTCCATGACGTGCGCCTCCTGCGCCGCCTGCCATTCCGTCGCCTCGCGCTCGGCCCGGGCGAACTGCAGCGCATCCCGCCCCGCCTTGGCCAGGGAGCCGGAGATCACCACCGCAACACCGACCCAGACGACCGAACCGATGACGCCCAGTCCGGCGAGCGCGGGCACCCCCGCCCAGACGACCGTTTGAACCGCGAGATAGCCGACTCCGACCCAGGCGGCGAACTGCTGACGGCGCACGGCGGCGATGGTCATCAGCGTGCCCACCGCCGCGACGTACCAGGTGGCGTAGCCGTTGTCTTTGGTGGGATCGAGCTGGCTGGTCACCAGAATCGGGATGGCGACGCACACCGCGAGGTCGAACGCCGCGAGCCACAGCGGCATCTTGGTCGGGCTGGTCGGCCAGAGGCTGATCACCGTCGCGACCGCGTAGATGATCATCGCCGCGATGGCAGGAGCCGGATTGTCGGGGATCGACAGCGACGACAGGCCGAGGAACAGGTGGTACGCCGAGAAGAGCGCTCCCAGACCGAGGAACAGAAAGCGGGGAAGAGTGATCACGGTTCGATCTCCGCATCCACTTCAGACGACGGCCACAGGATGGTGACCGTCGTGCCCTCACCGGGCGCCGATTCGATGCGAGCGTGGCCGCCCACCTTCGCCAAGCGTTCCCGGATGCTCACCCGAAGTCCCAGACGCTCGGCCGGAACCTCGCGCTCGTCGAAACCACGCCCGGTGTCGACGACCACGATGTGCACCGTCGCCAGAGGACTGCCGCCGCGGATCGAGAGCCGCCGCTGCACCTCCTCGCCGCCGGCGTGCTGCATGCTGTTGACCATCGCCTGCACGGTGGCCGAATAGACAGCCTCCGCGACGTTCACCGGGAGGTTGTGCACCTCGACGTCGCGCACCTCCACGGAGAAGGGCGACGAGAACGCCTCCGCCGATTTCACGATGCGTTCGCTGAGCCGGTCGAGACCCACCAGCGACTGATCCTCGGGAACGGACGCCTCCGCGGCGTGGAGGTGGCCGATCGCATCCGACGCCATCCGGGCTGCGAGCTCTTTGGCTTCGGGCGTGCGCGCGCTGGCCGCCGAGAGGAGCGTGGTCAGCACGCTGTCGTGCACGATCGCATCCACCTGCACGCGTTCCACCTCGGTCGCGTGCTGGCGCACCGCGTTCGCGTACTTGGCGAGGGCCTGGCTCTGCGCCGCGTCGACGGCGGAGGCGGCCTGGCGCAGCATGGCGATGATGACGAGGATCACCCCGCCGAGGATGATCGCGTAGAGGGCGTCCAGGCCTGCGATCTCGGCGCCGACGCCGCCGCCCGAGGGCAGCGCGCGGATGAATCCGTAAGCGATCGGCACGACGAACGTGTACGCGGTCGCGAGCCAGAGCGGAAAGGCGACCGCCGCGAACGCCGTGAACACCGAACACAGGAACCACACCCACGGTTTCTCGCCGATCGCGTTCGGGTCGCGGGCGAGCAAGGGCCACGTCATGATCGTGACCAGGAACACGACCGACAGCGCGCCCATCGCGAACTTCACGCCCCACTGGATCATCGCCAGTATGGGGATGATCGCCAGGCCCGCGAACACGGCGATCACCACGGTGATCCCCCACGGCTCCTTCAGGCTGTGGAGCTGCCCGAGAGCGGAAGGAAAGGTCTGCAGCCCGAAGACCAGACCGAACGCGGAGACGCTGCGGCCGGCGATGCGCTCGAAACG
This sequence comes from Leifsonia sp. NPDC058292, assembly GCF_042880955.1. Taxonomy (NCBI): domain Bacteria; kingdom Bacillati; phylum Actinomycetota; class Actinomycetes; order Micrococcales; family Microbacteriaceae; genus Leifsonia; species Leifsonia sp. NPDC058292. Next base: position 11,574 of record NZ_JBHVYL010000003.1, on the reverse strand, counting down.
TGCCCGGCTGATCGGGTTGCGCGGCTGTGAAGACCCGGGAAGGGGCTTCTCGAGCGCGCTAGCTGCGCTCATTGCCCGTGTCGGGATCGAGCCCGGGCAGGATGCCGTCTTCCACGGCGCGTCGCAGCAGGTCCACCTTGGTCGGCGCCGGACGACCGACCTCGACGTACTTCACGCGGATGCGGTCGAGGTACTCGCGCGCAGTGGAGTTCGCGATACCGAGTTGGGCCGCCACCGCTTTCAGCGGGAGGCCGGATGCGTACAGGTGGAGCACATCTCGCTCGCGCCGGCCGAGCTGCGCCTTCGCGAAGTCGCTGTCGGCGTCGATCGCGGTGGCCCACTCGAGGTTGTTCAGCACATCGCCGCTCGCGACGGTCCTGATGGCGTTCATGACGGTCGTGGTCGGCGACGATTTGGGGATGACCCCGGCCGCGCCCGCCGCGAGGGCCTCGCGCACGCTGGCCACCCGGTCGGCGATGCTGTGGACCAGCACGGCCGCGCCCGTGGCCTGGGCGCGCTTCACGTTGTCCGTCACCCGGGAGCCGTCGCCCAGCGACAGGTCGAGCACCACGACATCGCACTCCTGCGAGCCGATCGACTCCACGAACTCGTTGACGGTGGCCGCGGTGACGAGCACCTCGTAGCCGGCGTCCTGGCAAGCTGCTTTGAGCCCCAGACGCACGGACTCGTGATCATCGACGATAGACACGCGCACCATGTCCCCCATCGTAGTGTGATGCAAGTATTCGGCGATGCTCACTGGGGCGTCAGCGTGGCGACGGCCTCGACATGGTGCGTGTTCGGAAAAAGGTCGAAGGCCCGCAGCGTGCGCACGCCGTATCCGTGCCCCGCGAACGACGCGACATCTCGCGCGAGCGCGACAGGGTCGCAGGCGACGTAGACGATCTGGGCGGGGGCGAGGGATGCGAGCGCATCCACCACCGCACGTCCTGCGCCGGAGCGCGGCGGGTCGAGAACGACGGTCGCCGCCTTCAGCCGGGAACGGTCGGCCGCCGACGCCGTTGATGCAAGCTGCGCGACGAACTTCTCCACCCGGTCGGTCACCGCCTGGGCGCCGAGCCATTCGGACAGGTTCTCCGCGGCGTAGTCCGTCGCGCGCTCGTCGCTCTCGACCGAGGTGATGCGCAGCGTGCTCCCGAACCTATCGCCGAGAGCTGCGGCGAGCAGGCCGACGCCGCCGTACAGGTCGAGGTTCGCGGCGCGAGGGTCGAAGAGCGCCTCGTCCACCGCCGATTGCACGGCCTCCGTGAGGGTGGCCGCGGCGCGCCGGTGCACCTGCCAGAAGCCGCGCAGGTCGAGCTGGAATTCCCTGTCGCCGACGGTCTCCCGAATGGGCATCGGGCGGTAGCGCGGGCGAACGATCCGCTTGCCCCGCTTGACGGGAGCCTCGTTGACGAGCACGTGCTCCGCTCCGGCGCTCGTCGCGACGACGTCGATCGACTCGGCACCGGGAAAGGTCTGGCCGTATGGAACCGTCGCGGCGACGGCTGCGTCGGCGAGGGGAAGGTCCGTGACCGGAACGACGTGATGCGACCGGGCAGCGAACGGGCCGAACTCGCCTCCTGCGCCCACCTGCAGGCGAACCCGGGTGCGCCACCCCGTGCCGTCCGCGGTCTCGCCTCCGACAGGCTCGACCGTGACATCCGACTCCAGCTTCGCCATCCGCTGCAGCGCGTCGACGAGCACCTGGCGCTTCAGCTCGCGCTGATGGTCGAGACGGATGTGGCCGAACTCGGCTCCGCCCGCTCGCGCATCCGGAGCCCGGTCGATGGAGGCGGCGTCCCAGATGTGCTTCTGGCGCTCGGGAGCGGCCTCCACGATCTCGATGGCCTCGGCCCGCCAGAAGCTGTCGTGCTTGCGGTCGGTGACCCTCGCGCGGATGCGCTCCCCCGGAATGGTGTCGGGCACGAACACGACACGGCCCTCGTGGCGGGCCACGAAGACGCCGCCGTGGGCGACGTTGGTAATGTCGAGGTCGACCTCATCTGTCTGGGGCATCCGTCGAGCATCCCACAGGAATCCATGCGCCTCTACCTCGCCTCAACGTCGCCGGCCCGCCTCGCTCTGCTGCGGGCGGCGGGCATCGAACCCATCGTCGTTCCGTCGCACGTCGACGAGACGGCGGCCGTGATCGCGGCAGAGGCGGAGCACGGCCCTCTCTCGGCGGATGCGATGGTGCAGCTGCTCGCCCGTCTCAAGGCCGAGGCCGTGCGCGGCACGCTCGACGGCGAGCCCATCGACGGTTTCATCTTCGGAGGCGACTCCGCGTTCGAGCTCGACGGTGGCATCCACGGAAAGCCGCACACCCCCGACGCCGCCCGCGCGCGCTGGCTCGCCCAACGCGGCCGCACCGGGCACCTGCACTCGGGGCACTGGCTGATCGACCACCGCGATGGCATCGAGAACCGCGCCGTCGGCCGCACGGCCGTGGCCGCGGTGACGTTCGCCGACGTGACCGACGAGGAGATCGACGCCTATGTCGCGACCGGGGAACCCCTCGAGGTCGCGGGCGCGTTCACCATCGACAGTCTCGGCGGCCCCTTCATCACGCGGGTGGAGGGCGATCCGAGTACTGTCGTAGGGTTGTCGCTCGCAACGCTGCGCGACCTGGTCCGCGAGTTGGGCGTCGACTGGCCTGCCCTGTGGAACAAAATCCGGTGACGACCCCCCGTCATCGAACCTTGTAGTCTTCCTGACCTGCTCCCCCACCATTTTTGTCGGGTTCGCCCAAAAGGGCACCCGAATCGACGAATAGGCTAGAGAACTGTGCCACGTATCAGCAAGGTCCTCATCGCAAACCGGGGCGAGATCGCCGTCCGGGTCATCCGTGCCGCGAAGGACAGCGGTGTCGCCTCCGTCGCGGTCTATGCCGACCAAGACAGGGATGCCCTCCACGTGAAGCTCGCCGACGAGGCGTACGCGCTCGACGGCACCACCAGCGCCGAGACCTATCTCGTCATCGACAAGCTGCTCTCCATCGCCCGCAGATCCGGCGCGGACGCCGTGCACCCGGGCTACGGCTTCCTCGCCGAGAACGCCGACTTCGCCCGCGCGGTGATCGGCGCCGGCCTCACCTGGATCGGCCCTTCGCCCGAAGCGATCGAACGCCTCGGCGACAAGGTCTCGGCCCGGCACGTGGCCGAGAAGGTGGGCGCGCCGCTCGCTCCGGGAACGCTGAACCCGGTCGCGAACGCCAGCGAAGTGCTCGACTTCGTCGATGTGCACGGCCTCCCCGTCGCCATCAAGGCGGCGTTCGGCGGCGGTGGCCGGGGCCTCAAGGTCGCGCGCACCCGGGATGAGGTGGAGGAGCTCTTCGAGTCGGCGACCCGCGAGGCCATCGCCGCGTTCGGTCGCGGCGAGTGCTTCGTCGAGAAGTACCTCGACCAGCCTCGTCACGTCGAGACCCAGTGCCTCGCCGACGCCTACGGAAACGTCGTGGTGGTCTCCACCCGTGATTGCTCGCTGCAGCGCCGCCACCAGAAGCTCGTCGAAGAGGCGCCCGCTCCCTTCCTCACGGCCGAGCAGACCGAGCAGCTCTACAGCGCATCCAAGGCCATCCTCAAAGAGGTCGGTTACCAGGGCGCAGGAACCTGCGAGTTCCTCATCGGCAAAGACGGCACCGTCTCCTTCCTCGAGGTGAACACCCGCCTCCAGGTGGAGCACCCCGTCTCCGAAGAGGTGACCGGGATCGACCTCGTGCGTGAGCAGTTCCGTCTCGCCGAGGGCGGCGAGCTCGACTACGACGATCCGATCGCCCGCGGCCACTCCTTCGAGTTCCGCATCAACGGCGAGGATGCCGGGCGCAACTTCATCCCCTCCCCTGGGCCGGTGCACGTCTTCAAGGCTCCCGGCGGCCCCGGCGTTCGCGTCGACAGCGGCATCCAGGCCGGCGACGAGATCAGCGGAGCCTTCGACTCGATGCTCGCGAAGCTGATCGTCACCGGCTCCAGCCGCGAAGAAGCCCTCGAGCGGTCGCGGCGCGCGCTCGACGAGTTCGAGGTCGCGGGGCTCCCCACCGTTCTTCCGTTCCACCGCGCCATCGTGCGCGACCCCGCCTTCGCCCCCCAAGACGGCGAGCCGTTCTCGGTGTACACGCGCTGGATCGAGACCGAGTTCGTGAACGAGATCGACCCCTGGTCGGGCTCGATCGCCGAGACGGCCCCCGCCGACCGGCGCAACACCGTGGTCGTCGAGGTGGGCGGCAAGCGCATCGAGGTCTCGCTGCCCGCCAAGCTGCTCGCCGGCGGCGGAGCCGCCTCCGGCTCCGCGGCCCCGGCTCCCGCCCCGCGCCGCCGCGGTGGCGCACACGCCGTCGACACGGCGACCGGCAACTCCGTCACCGCTCCGATGCAGGCGACGATCGTGAAGCTCGCGGTCGCCGACGGCGACGAGGTCGTCAAGGGTGACCTCGTGCTCGTGCTCGAGGCCATGAAGATGGAGCAGCCCCTCACCGCGCACAAAGACGGAACCGTCGCCGGCCTGAACGCCTCCGTCGGCGAAACCGTCTCTTCGGGCCACCTCCTCCTGAACATCGTCTAGCTCCCCGCCCTCCCGGCCTCCCCCGGTCCTTCCGCGCGCCCCCGCCCCCTCCCCGACTTCCGGCGCGCCGGTCTTCTCCCACCTCCGGCCCGAAAAGACCGTCACGACGGAAGTCCTACCGGCGTGGCGCGCGATTTCTCCTGCATGAGCACGGCCCGGATCGCATCCAGGACCTGCGGCCATTCGCCCAGAACCTGACGCGCGGAGAACCGCACGCGCATCCCGCCCTGCATCGCGAGGGCGATATCGCGGGCGCGATCGTTCTCGAAGGCGGCCCGGTTCGAGTGGTAGGCGAACCCGTCGAGCTCGACGAAGAGGCATCCGTCGACCCTCAGATCCACCCGCCCGACGCCCGGCACGGCCACCTGCTGCTCGACGACGTGCCCTGCGGCACTCAACCGCTGCCGCACGATCGACTCGATACCCGAATCCGATCCCGGGCGGGCAGAGGCGGCAATGGGATGCGTCCACTTGGGCTCCGAGGCGAAGATCGTCTTGAGGTCCTGGTAGCGCACCAATCCGCTTGACACGGCGGTGTCCAGCAGGCGACGGCGGTCTCCGCGTCGGCGCAGCGTACGACGCTCCGCAGGCAGTCGGCTGGGGACACGCGCCAGACCTCCCGCGCCCGTTCCGAATCCTTCCAGTGGATGACGGCCGACGGCGGAGCGGCGGCAGAACGCCGCGCCTTGCTGCCCAGCCGAAGGTGCAGCCGGGCGTCCGCACCCGCCCACCACCCGTAGCTGCGGGCGGCCGACACGCAGCACAGCCGCGCGCCGAACCGGGCAGCTTCGAGAGGCGGGCCCGCCGTGCCGGGAAGCGCGTAGACGCCCTGACGCGGCCGGATGAGCCGCCCATCCCTGATCGCCCTCGTGAGCTCGAGAGGATGCGCGCCCGCCCGGGTGAGCTCGTCGCGGGCCGCGATTCCGCCTCGCGCGCTCAGCAGTTCGAACCAGTCCATGAGTCGAGGATGTCGGCGAGGAGGTTCGGCCGGTAGCGGTCATGGTGGACCTGTGGAGAGTCCGCGAGGAAGGCCCTGTGTGGAAAGTCGGTGTTTTCGGGCGACACGCCGGGCAGACATCCGTCAGGGCGGAAAAACAAGCGGAAAGGGCCGAGAGAGCCGGCGCCGCGGAGCGGGCGCAGGGCGGGGGCGGGTGGGAAGAGCAGGTGGGGAAGAGCAGGTGGGGAAGAGCAGGGGTGGGGAGAGCAGCGTCAGTCGGAGGGGGTGAGGGGGGCGCCCTTGAGGTCGAGGGAGATCTGGTCGGCGTCGAGGTTGGTGAGGGCGCCGTCGAGGAGGTCGGCGCTGAAAGCACCGTCGTCGCGAGCGTCGAGGAGCGCGGCGCGCTGCGCCCGGATGCGTTTCAGCCGGGCCTCCCTCAGCGCCATGAAGGCTTCGGGCGTGCGCTCGGTCGACGCGGGGATCGGCACGGACTGCGCGGCGTCGAACAGCAGCGTCATCAGACGCGCGCGTTCGTCCCGCTCCAGGGCGGTGTCGACCGGGGCCGGCTTGACGCGGCGCACGACCCAGCCGAGAGTGCCGCCCTGGATGAGCAGCGATGCGGCCGCGACGATGAACGCGATCAGCACCAGCAACGACCGCCCAGGCGTCTGCGGAGCCGGCAGCGTCTGGGCGGCGGCGACGGTCACGGCGCCGCGCATCCCCGCCCACACCACGACGGTGCCCTCGCGCCAGCCGAGGGGCGCGGACTTGAAGTAGTCGATGTCGGCGATCGCCCTGCGCACGCGGGTCGCGAAGCGTCCGAGGTCTGCGGCCGTCGGTGTTCGCCGAGCGCCGGGTCCGCCCCGCCGTTCGAGCGCAGCAGAAGCCGCACCGGGGTCGACGAGACGCTGTTGCATGCTCTCCATCCGCGGCCTCATCTGCTCCCCGCGTCGCGACCGCCAGGCCAGGATGCCGAGCAGCGGAGCGACGTAGGCCGCCCGCACCACGATGGTCAGCACGAGCGCTCCGAGAGCCACGCCGAGAGCGGGCAGGAAGCCCGCGTGATCCGCTTGCACGTCTTGCACGATCCCGAACAGCTCCAGTCCCATGACCAGGAACACGAGGCCTTCGAGGATGACCTCGATCGTGCGCCAGTTCTGCGCATCCGAGAGCCGGTGCTGCGGCGAGAGCACCCTGGGTCCGCGGCGGCCGGTCACGAGCCCGGCCACCACAGCGGCGACGAGACCGGATGCGCCGAGCGCCTCGGCCGGGATCGACGCGAGGAACGGCACCGTGAAAGAGAGCACGGTGTTGATCGTGGCGTCGGTGACCCGCGCGCGAACGATGAGGTTGAGCCGGCCGACCACCCAGCCGAACACGAGGGCGACCGCGACCGAGTACGCGAACGATCCGATGAAACCGCCGAGCGAGAACGACGCGGCCGCGGCGGCGATCGCCGTGCGCAGCAGCACGAGGGCGCTCGCGTCGTTCAGCAGGCTCTCCCCTTCGAGGATGGCGACGACGCGGGGCGAGACGCCCGAGCGTTTGACGATGGAGGTGGCCACTGCATCCGTCGGGCTCACGATCGCGCCGAGGGCGATGCCCCAAGCCAGTCCGAGCCCCGGGATCACCCACGCGAAGAAGAGCCCGAGCACGACCGCGCTGACGATGACGAGCAGCACCGAGAGCCCTCCGATGGCGCCGAACTCGCGCCGGAACTCCATCGTCGGCATCGACACCGACGCCGAGTAGAGCAGAGGCGGCAGCACGCCGGCGAGAATCCACTCCGGCTCGATCTCGAGCGCCGGAACGAACGGTAGAAAGCTGACCGCGATCCCGACCACCACGAGCACGAGCGGTGCCGCGACGCCCAGCTTGGGCCCGAGCGTGGTCGCACCGGCGATGGCGAGCAGAACCAGCACGATGATGACGAGGACTTCCACCCCGCGACCCTACCGTGCGAGCGAGCTACAGCACGATGTGCATCGCTCGCGCAGCGTCGGAGATCGAGCCGGAGAGCGACGGGTACACCGTGAAGGCACGGGCGACCTGGTCGACCGTGAGCCGGTGCTCCACGGCTAGCGCCAGCGGGAAGATCAGCTCGGATGCCCGCGGCGCCACGATCACGCCGCCGATGACGGTGCCCGACCCGGTGCGGGCGAACAGTTTCACGAAGCCGTCTTTGATGCCGAGCATCTTTGCGCGCGGGTTCGACTTGAGCGGAAGCTTGTAGATGTCGCCCTGCGCGATGCCCTCTTCGATCTGCTTCTGGTTCCAGCCGACGGTGGCGATCTCGGGCTGCGTGAAGATGTTCGAGGTGACGTTGCGCAGCTCGAACGGGTAGACCGCATCCCCCATCGCGTGGAACACGGCGGTGCGGCCCTGCATTGCGGCGACGGATGCGAGCGGCAGCAGATCGGAGCAATCGCCGGCCGCGTAGATGTTCGGCACAGACGTGCGAGCCACCCGGTTCACCCGGATGTGTCGCGACTCTGTGAGCTGCACGCCCGCCTCCTCGAGCCCGATGCCGGCCGTGTTGGGCACCGACCCGACGGCCATCAGGCAGTGGCTGCCCTCGACGGTGCGTCCGTCGCTCAGCGTCGCCAGCACACCGGTCTCGGTGCGCACGATCGACTCGGCACGCGACTTGGAGAGCACCTGCATCCCGTTGCGCTTGAAGACGTTCTCGATGACGCGGGCGGCGTCGGCGTCTTCACCCGGCAGCACCTGGTCACGGCTGGAGATCAGTGTGACCTTCGAGCCGAGAGCGGTGTACGCCGAGGCGAACTCGGCGCCCGTGACGCCCGAACCGACGACGATCAGATGCTCGGGAACGTGCCCGAGGTCGTAGAGCTGTGTCCAGGTGAGGATGCGCTCGCCGTCGGGAACCGCGGAGGGCAGGATGCGCGGACTCGCGCCCACCGAGACGACGAACGTGTCGGCCTCGATGCGGTCGAAGTCGGTGCCGGTGTCGCCTTTGGCCGTGGAGACGATGATGGCGCTGTTGCCGTCGAGCCGCCCCTCGCCCGTGACGATGCGCACACCGGCCCGCATCAGCTCGGCCTTCATGTCTTCGGACTGCTGACGGGCGAGACCCATGAGCCGCTTGTTCACGGCGGCGAGGTTGACCGCGACATCCGGCCGCACCGGCTTGCCGTGGTCGCCGCGGGTGAAGAACTGCACGCCGAGATCGGCGGCCTCACCGATCGCGTTGGCCGCCTCGGCGGTGGCGATGAGGCTCTTCGACGGCACCACATCGGTGATCACGGCCGAACCGCCGACGCCGGTGCGCTCGACGAGCGTGACGTCTGCTCCGAGCTGCGCTCCGGCGAGTGCGGCCTCGTAGCCGCCCGGTCCACCTCCGAGTACAGCGATCCTCTGCTTGCGCTCGAATTCATAGGCCATGACTCCCATTCTCTCCTACCCGACGCACCGATGCGCACCGGGCCGCGGCGGCGGCGCCAGGGAGCTTCCGAATAGAGTTGGCTCATGTCTGAAACCATCACGAACCCGCTCGACGACCCGGCCTCCGACCCGTTCGACATCGCTCGTCAGGCAGCGGAGCAGCTCGCTGAGAAAACCGGCGTCGAGAAGCACGACATCGCCCTCACCCTGGGCAGCGGATGGGGTAAGGCGGCGGATCTCATCGGCGAGACCACCGCGACCATCCCGGCCACGGAGATCGTCGGCTTCGGCGCACCGGCCCTCGCCGGTCACGTCGGAACCCTGCGTTCCGTGCTCCTCCCGAACGGAAAGCGGGCCCTCGTCATCGGCGCCCGCACGCACTACTACGAGGGCCACGGCGTGCGCCGCGTCGTGCACAGCGTTCGCACCGCCGCCGCCGCCGGCGCCACCACCATGATCCTCACCAACGGCGCGGGCGGGATCAAAGAGGCCTGGAAGCCCGGCACCCCGGTGCTCATCAGCGACCACATCAACCTCACGGCCGACTCCCCGCTCGAGGGCGCAACCTTCGTCGACCTCACCGATCTGTACTCGGCGAGGCTGCGGGAGATCGCACGCGGTATCGAGCCGTCCCTCGACGAGGGCGTGTACACGCAGTTCCGCGGGCCGCACTACGAGACGCCCGCCGAAGTGCGGATGGCGAAGACCATCGGCGGCCACATCGTGGGGATGTCGACGGCGCTCGAAGCGATCGCCGCACGCCAGGCCGGCATGGAGATCCTCGGGATGTCGCTCATCACGAACCTGGCCGCGGGCATCCAGAAGACCCCGCTCAGCCACCAGGAGGTGATCGAGGCCGGCCGCGACGCCGAGCCCGTGATCAGCGCCCTCCTCGCGAAGATCGTCGGCGCGCTGTGAGCGGCGTGGCCACGGACGATCTGTTCGAGCGGGTCGACGCCTGGATCGCGCAGGACCCCGACCCGGAGACCCGGGACGAGCTGCAGACACTTGTGGTCGAGGCTCAGAGCGGTTCACAGCAAGCGCTCGACGACCTGCACTCCCGCTTCGACACGCGGCTCGCGTTCGGCACGGCCGGTCTGCGCGGCGCCATCGCGGGCGGGCCGAACCGCATGAACCGGGTGCTCGTCGCGCAGGCGGCGGCCGGTTTCGCGCGCTACCTGCTCGATCACACCGAGGGCGAGACCCCGTCGGTGGTGATCGGCTACGACGGCCGCAAGAACTCCGACGTGTTCGCGCGCGACACCGCGGAGCTCATGGCGGGCGCCGGTGTTCGCGCGGTGCTGCTCCCCCGGCTGATGCCGACCCCGGTGCTCGCGTTCGCGGTGCGACACCTCGGCGTCAGCGCCGGCGTCATGGTCACGGCGAGCCACAACCCGCCGAACGACAACGGCTACAAGGTCTACCTCGGCGGCGAGAACCACGGATCGCAGATCGTCTCTCCGGTGGACGCGGAGATCGCGGCGCGCATCCTGGAGGTCGCGCAGGGAAGCGTCGCAGACCTTCCCCGCGCCGAGACGTACGAGATCGCACCAGAGACCGTCGAGCAGGAGTACATCGCGGCGACGGCGGCTGTGGCCCAGACCTCGGCGCCCCGGGACGCGGTCTCCTTCGCGTACACCGCGATGCACGGCGTCGGCTGGCGCACCGCCCAACAGGTGTTCTCCCGCGCCGGGTTCGCCGAGCCGGTCATCGTCGCCGCCCAGATCGACCCCGATCCCGCCTTTCCGACGGTCGCCTTCCCGAACCCCGAAGAGCCCGGGGCGATGGATCTCTCGTTCGAGACCGCCCGCGACGCCGGGGTCGACCTCGTCATCGCCAACGATCCCGACGCCGACCGTCTCGCCGTCGCCGTTCCGGACTCGTCGGATGCGTCGGGCTACCGCCGTCTCAGCGGCAACGAGGTCGGCGCCCTGCTCGGCTGGCGGGCCGCGGAACTCGCCTCCGCCGACGCCGCCGACGGCAGCGCACCGTTCGGCGCCCTCGCCTGCTCCGTCGTGTCGTCCCCCGCGCTGCGTGCGGTCGCCGACGCCTACCGCCTCGATTTTCAAGACACCCTCACCGGCTTCAAGTGGGTCTCCCGCGCGCCCGGCCTGATCTTCGGCTTCGAGGAGGCCCTCGGCTACCTCGTGAACCCCGAGACCGTGCGGGACAAAGACGGCATCTCGGCCGCGACCGCGCTGCTCGACCTGGCCACATCCCTCGCCGCCGAAGGGCGCACGGTCGCGGATCAGCTCGACGCCTTCGCCGAAAGGTTCGGCTTCTTCGCCTCCGACCAGATCTCCATCCGGGTCACCGACCTGTCGGAGATCGACCACATCATGGCCTCGCTGCGAAGCACGCCGCCTGCCGCCCTCGGCACGGTCGGCGTCACGCAGATCGACGACCTGAAAGACGGGTTCGGTTCGCTTCCGCCGAGCGACGTGCTGCGCATCCTGCTCGACGACGGCTCCCGCGTGATGGTTCGCCCCAGCGGCACCGAACCGAAGCTGAAGATGTACATCGACGCTTCGAGCGACGTTGGGTCGGTGGCGGAGCGCCGCGAGACGGCGACGGCACGCGTCGCCGCGCTGGCCGCCGCGATGCGGGAACTCACCGCCGGCTGACCGGATGTGGCCGGTGCGGTCGAGTGTGGCGGGTATACCTGCCACACT
>NZ_JBHVYL010000002.1:254970-267454 GCF_042880955.1 Leifsonia sp. NPDC058292 | reverse complement strand
GCGGGTACCGCCGCGGCCACCTTTGTTCCCCCGACACGCAGAAGAGAAGGCAGATGAGCAACTCAACACCGGTCACCGAGGCGGTGATCCTCGAAGAGCGGGGCGAAGCGACGGTGCGCAGCGCACCTGCGCTGAGATTCGCGCTCAGCAAGCTGGGCGGTGCCGCGATCAGCCTGGGCATGGTCATCGTGCTCGGATTCTTCGCGTTCAAGATCTTGCCCGGCGACCCGGTCGCGGCGATGGCGCGCGAGCATCCGATGACCTCGGAGCAGATGGCGCAACTGCGGGCGCAACTCGGTCTCGACAAGCCGCTCTGGCAGCAGTTCGGCGACTACATCGCCAACGTCTTCACTCTCAACTTCGGCCAGAGCTACGTCTACAAGCAGAGCGTCGCCTCGCTGATCGGCGAGTACTTCTGGAACACCATCCTGCTCACCGGCACGTCGGCCGTTCTCGCGATCGCCCTCGGGCTCTGGCTCGGCCAGAAGGCCGGATGGCGACCGGGCTCGGTGTTCGACAAGGTGACCACCAGCACCTCGCTGGTGCTCTGGTCGGTGCCCACCTTCTGGCTCGCCCTCATCCTGCTGATGGTCTTCGGCGGCACGCTGCACTGGTTCCCCACCGGCGGAATGACCTCCCCGAACGCTCCCGACGATTTCTTGGGCCAGACGCTCGACGTCATCTCGCACATGGTGCTGCCGGTGATCACGATGGTCGCCGTCGTCTACGCGCAATACGTCATGGTGATGCGCGCGTCGGTGATGGAGGAGAAGAGCGCGGACTACCTGGTCACCGCGCGGGCGAAGGGACTGAAAGACGACGACCTGCGCCGGCGTCACGCCGTTCCCAACGCGCTGCTGCCGACGGTCACGCTCGTCTTCATGCACATCGGCGGCCTGATCGCCGGTGCTGTGACCGTCGAGACCGTGTTCTCCTGGCCCGGGCTCGGCAAGCTCACGTACGAGGCCATCCAGGGTCCCGACCTGCCCCTGCTGCAGGGGACCTTCGTGGTCTTCTCGGCGATCATCATCGTCATGAACCTCATCGCCGACTTCGTGTACCGTCGGCTCGACCCGAGAGTGAGGCGCGGATGAGCGGCTCCATCGCACCCGTCGCGCGCTCGCCGCGCAGCATGGCCTGGGCCCGGCGGCGTCACGCGTTCGGCGGCTTCTGCCGCGAGTTCGCCCGAAGCCGCTCCGGCATGATCGGGATCATCTTCCTGGTCGTCGTCATCGTGCTGTCCCTGCTGGCGCCGGTGCTCGCACCCTCGTGGATGCTCGACGTGACCAAGCTGCTCGACCAGCCGCGGTTCGCGCCGCCGTCGTTCGCGCATCCGCTCGGCACCGACGACCAGGGCCGCGAGCTCTGGGTGCGGATGATCTGGGGCGCCCGGGTGTCGCTGCTGGTCGGTTTCGCCGCCACGGCCGTATCGATGGTCATCGGCACCATCGTCGGGATCGCCGCCGGGCACTTCACCGGGTGGACGGGCGGTCTGCTCATGCGCCTCATCGACTTCTTCCTGGTGCTGCCGTCGCTCATCCTCGCGATCGTGCTCTCCTCGGTTCTTTCTCGGGGCGTGTGGACGATCGTGATCGCCATCGGGCTCACCTCCTGGGCGGGCACAGCGCGCGTGGTGCGAGCCCAGACGCTCTCAGTAGAGTCGCGGGACTACGTCGAGCGCGCCCGGGTGCTGGGCGCCGGTCACTGGCACATCATCGTGAAGCACCTGCTGCCCGCCGTGCTGCCCCTCGTGCTCGCCAACACCACTCTCACCGTCGGCTCGGCGATCATCGCCGAATCGACGCTGTCGTTCCTCGGGCTCGGTGACACGACGCTGCAGTCGTGGGGATCGGTTCTGAAGAACTCCATGGACGTGTCGGCCGCCACGGCCGGCTACTGGTGGTACGTGCTCGTGCCCGGCATCGCGATCGTGCTGGTCGTGCTGGCCTTCACCCTCGTGGGCCGCGCGGTCGAGACCATCGTGAACCCGACGCTGAGGAGCCGCTGACATGCCGGACCTGATTTTCGACGACGTCAGCATCACGTACCGCACGGCCGGGCGCAACGACGAGGGGGAGATCGCCGCCGTCAAGAACATCTCCCTCACCCTGCCCGCCGGCGGAACCTTGGGGATCGCGGGCGAGTCGGGTTCGGGCAAGTCGACGCTCGCCATGAGCGTGCTGCGGCTGCTGCCCGCCAACGCGAGGCTGAGCGGCCGCGTGCTGATCGCCGAGACCGAGGTCGCCGACCTGCGTTTCGGCGAGCTCCGCGCTCTGCGGTGGGCGGAGGCATCCATCGTCTTCCAGGGCGCCATGCACTCGCTCAACCCCGTGCGCACGGTCGGTCAGCAGATCACCGAGGCGCTCGAGCTGCACGTCGCCGACGCTTGGCGCACCGACAAGGCGCGCAAGGCGCGGGTGGTGGAGCTGCTTCGTGCCGTCGATCTGGCCGCCGCGAAGGCCGACGCCTACCCGCACGAGCTCTCGGGCGGCCAGAAGCAGCGCGTCATGATCGCGATGGCGCTCGCCTGCGAGCCGGAGATCATCATCGCCGACGAGCCGACCACCGCTCTCGACGTGATCGTGCAGAAGCAGATCCTCGACATGATCAGCACGCTCGTCACCGAGCGCGGCATCTCCATGCTGATGATCAGCCACGACCTCTCGGTGCTGGCGACCGCGTGCGAGCGCATCGCCATCATGCGCGACGGCGACCTCGTCGAGGTCGGCGACGCCTACGACGTGTGCACCGACCCCCAGCATCCGTACACGAGACAGCTCGCCGAGGCCTTTCCCACGATCGGAGACCCGGCGTCGCGGCTGAACCCCGTGAGCCGCCGCACCGACGCCGCAGGGCCGGGCGCGCGAGAGATCTCCGACGAGGTCGTATTGGAGGCGCGCGGAGTCACGGTCACCTACCACGGTCGCGGCAAGCCGCTCGCCGCGGTGAAGGATGTGAACCTGAGTCTGCGGCGCGGCGAGATCCTCGCCCTGGTCGGTCAGTCGGGCTCGGGGAAGACCACCCTCGCTCGCACCGTCGTGGGTCTGCAGCGCGCCGACGAAGGGTCGGTCATCCGTTTTCGTGGCAAGGACATCCCTCATCGCGGTCGCGCGCTGCGGGCCTTCCGCAGCGAGGTGCAGATGGTGCTTCAGGACCCGTCGGCCGCGCTCAACCCGAAGATCAGCGTCTACGAGTCGGTCGCCGAGGGCCTTCGGGTGCAGCGCTACACCGGCGACGAACAGGAGCGCGTGGCCCAGAGCCTCGCCGACGCGGAGCTCGTTCCGCCGGAGCGCTTCTTCCGGGCGATTCCCCAGGAGCTGTCGGGTGGTCAGCGGCAGCGCGCGGTGATCGCCGGCGCGCTCGCCGTCGGGCCTCAGCTACTGGTCGCCGACGAGCCCGTCGCCTCGCTCGACGCCTCGGTGCGCGGCGAGATCCTCGCACTGATCCTCTCCCTGCGCGACAGGCTCGACCTGAGCGCGTTGGTGATCACCCACGACCTCGGTCTGGCGTGGAACATCGCCGACACCGTCGCCGTCATGTACGAGGGCGAGATCGTCGAGTATGGTCCGACCGAGCAGGTGCTGCTCGACCCGCAGCACCTCTACACCCGCCGCCTGCTTGCGGCAGCGCCCAGCATCGAGCGGAAGCTCGCGTGAGCGCGCCGCTCCTCGCGACCGACCCCTCCGCCTACCTGGACAGCGCGCCGCTGCAACCCGGCGACCGAGTGCGTTTCGTGTCGCCCTCCGGGCCGGGCAGCGCCGAGAGCCTCGAGCGCGCGGTCGGCTACTACCGCGACTGGGGGCTGGATGTCGTGGTCGGCGATCACGTGCTCGACCCGCATCCCCGCGCGTCCTACCTCGCGGGCGACGATGACGGGCGCCGCCAAGACCTGGTCGACGCCTGGCTCGACCCGGATGCGGACGCGGTCGTGTGCATCCGCGGCGGCTACGGTGCGATGCGGCTGCTCGACGGCATCGACTGGGCGCGGATGCAGCAAGCGGCCCTCCGCCGCGACGGGCGGCCGAAGCTGCTCACCGGCTCGTCCGACATCACCGCCCTGCACGAGGCTTTCCGGGTGAACCTGGATGTGCCGACGCTGTTCTGCCCGATGGCCGGCAACGACGTGTTCCGCGATTCGGAGTTCGTGCGCGAGGATGTTCGCCGCTGGCTGCTCGAAGCGTGGCGCGGGCGCGATATCGTCGGCCCGCGCACCGAGGTTCTCGCTCCCGGCGTTGCCGAAGGCCGGTTCACCGGTGGCAACCTCAGCCTGCTGGCGGGAGCGATGGGAGCGCCGGAGTCACTCGACCGGCCCGGCGGCATCCTGTTCCTCGAAGACGTCGACGAGGAGCCGTATCGCATCGACGGGTTCCTGACCCAGCTGGGCCGCGCCGGTCGCTTGGGTGATGCGTCAGCCCTGGTGCTCGGCTCGTGGCACGAGTGCGGCGATCTCGGCGCGATCCGGGCACTCGTGGACGAGTTGCTGCTCGACCTGGGTGTGCCCGTGCTGTGGGAGCAGGGCTTCGGTCACGATCCGAACGCGCTCAGCATCCCCCTGAACGTCGAGGGGTCGCTCACCGCCCGCGCGGGCGAGCCCGTGCACCTGACCGTCGGGGGTTCGCTCTGATGGCCGGCGAACCTCGCGCCATCGACCTGCCCTCGCTCGACCCAAGGGTGCGGTGGTCGCTGAGCGTTCTCGACGCCGACGAGGGGCGCGTGCTCGCCTCGCACACCCCCGAGATGGTCTGCGAGACGGCGAGCGTCGGCAAGGTGTTCCTGCTGATCGAGGTGGCTCGCCGACTGGAGTCGGGCGAACTGGACCCCGACCAGCGCATCGAGATCCCCGATGAGCACCGCGTCGCCGATTCCGGACTGCTCTACCGGATGCGCGATCAGCGCGTGACGGTCGCCGACGCCGCCCTGCTGGTCGGCGCGGTCAGCGACAACCTCGCCACCAATGCGCTCCTGTGGCTGTGCGGCCTCGACGAGGTGCGGGCGGTCGCCCCCGCGCTCGGCTTCGCGAACACGTCACTGCACGACTACATCCGCAACGAGCGCACCCCCGACCTGCCGTGGACGCCCTCGTATGGAACGGGCGCCGAGCTCGCCGAGCTGATGCGCCGTCTGGGTGCGGGCGCTGTCATCTCCCGTGCCGTGAGCGATCGCGTGCTCGACTGGCTGGCGGCGGATACCGACACCTCGATGGTCGCCGACTCCCTCCTGCTCGACCCGCTCGCGCACGTTGAGCCCGAGTACCAGGGCATGGTGCTTCGTCACAAGACCGGCAGCACCTCGTTCGCACGCATCGACATCGGTCACCTCTCCGGCCCCGCCTCCTCCGTCGCCTACGCCGTCGCGGCCAACTGGAAGGACTCCGACGACGATCTCCGGGCTCCCGCGCTCGACGCCATGCACGCGATCGGCGAACAGCTGCGCGGGTATGTGAGCGGGAGTGCCCGGTCGTGATCGTCGCGTTCGAGGAGTACGAGCGTGAACTGCCCGGCCTCAGGTTCTCCGCTCTGGCTGTCGACGTCGACTCCGGTGCGACGGTGTTCAGCCACCGGCCGGATCGCGTGCTCAACACCGCGAGCGTTGGGAAGATCTTTCTGCTGCATCGCCTCCTCACCGAGGTCGACGCCGGCACTCGGTCGCTCGAAGACCGCGTCACCCGCAGACCGGCGGAGTGGATGGACAACTCCGGTCTCTGGTATCTGTTGCAGGCCGACACGCTGTCGCTCTACGACGTCGCGGCGTTGATCGGCGCGGTCAGCGACAACGCGGCGACGAACACGCTGTGCCGGGTCATCGGGCTGCCCGTCGTGCAGGAGCACACGCGCGCGCTCGGATACCTGAACTCCGGGCTCGACGACATCGTGCGCTGGCCCCTGCCTCCCGGTGCTCCGCGCAGGCTCTCCCACGCGAGCGCCGAAGATCTCGTCCGGTTCGTCACGCGCACCGCGACGGCCGCCGACCTCAGCCCCGCATCCGCCGACACCCTCCAACGCTGGCTCGGCGCGGGCATGGACCTCTCGATGGTGGCGTCGGCCTTCGGCCTCGACCCGCTTGCGCACTACTTCTTCGATCGCGGGGTCTGGTTGTGGAACAAGACCGGCACGATCTCCACCGTCCGGGCCGACATGGGCCTGGTGATGTCCCCCGACCGCCGTATCGCGTACGCCGTGCTCGCCAACTGGGAGAGCGGCATGGACGTGCGCGACCGTGCCCTCGCTCTCATGCGAACGGCCGGTGACGAGCTGCTCAGGCAGCTCGCAGCCTGACGGGCTGTGATACTGCTGTCTATGTCTTCGGAAAGGCGAGATGTGAAACCCGTCGAGCTCAACAGCCCGCACGAGCGATACGACGCGAGGGTGCAGCGCCGATCGGCGCTGGTGCTGAAGCGTCGCGTCGTCGAGCAGGAGCGCGAACAACTCTCGCACGCCCTCGATTGGGCCCGCGACGACCCGGCGTTCGAACGCATCGCCGGTTCCATCGTCGCCGCCCGCCGCCGTTTCGTGCTCGGCGCCGCGAAGTCGTTCACGTTCGCGTCGCTGCTGGCGATGGACCTGAGCGCGGGGCTCGCCAACGTCACCCTCATCGACGGCACGATCGTGCGGCCCCTGGATGTGCTCAGCGACGTTCGCGCCAGCGATGTGCTGGTGGCGTTCTCGCTCGCCCGCTACCGCAAGTACACGATCGACATGGCCGAGCTGTTCAAGAAGGCGGGCGGCACCCTCGTGGTGATCACCGACGCTCCGGATGCGCCCCTCGTCGCGATCGCGGACGAGTGCCTCGTCGTCGACACGGCGAGCGCATCCTTCGCCAACTCGCCGACGTCTGTCGCGCTTGTGATCCACATCCTCACCACCCTCACCACAGCGAGCGCCAAAGGCGCCGGCCGCCGGCTTCTCGAACGCGACCGGCTCGGCGAGCAGCTCGGGCTGTACGTCGACGAGTGATGCGCGCCGCTCGGCGGCCTAGGCTTGCGCGATGACGGAATTGATCGGTGACGGAGTGTTTCTGCGCCCCTGGCGCCCCGAGGATGCCGCTTTCGTCTACGACCTGTATTCCACGTGGGCGGTCCAGAAGTACATCGGGCGAGAGCCGAAGGTCATGAAAGACCCCGACCAAGCTCACGCGTTGATCGAGCGTCTGCGCAGCGCCGACGGCCCGGCGATCGGCTACTGGGCCGTCGAAGCGCTCGCCACCGGACAGCTCGTCGGCACGGTCATGCTCCAGGGCATCCGGCTTTCGGGAACGCAGGGCCCCTCCGACGAGATCGAGATCGGCTGGCACTTCCACCCGGACGCGTGGGGTCACGGCTACGCGACCGCTGCCGCGAAGCTGGCACTGCACCACGGGTTCGCGTCGGGTCTCGACCGGATCATCGCCGTCGCCCATCCCGACAACCTCGCATCCCACCGGGTGTGTCAGCGCCTCGGCATGACGGATGCGGGCCTCACCACCCGTTACTACGACACCGAGTGCGAGCTGTTCATCGCAGACCGGCAAGGCCCCCTCTGAACCCGTTCTCCGGAATTGTCCACTTCGCGAAAACGGACGAACCTCGCGGCGGAAAGACGATGTAGAGCGACGGTCGACAAGATCGCTTAGATCGGAGCCATGTCGGTGAAGCGGGAGAAGTGTCCCTGGAAGGCGACGGTCACCGTGCGGGTAGGACCGTTGCGGTGCTTGGCCACGATGAGGTCGGCCTCGCCCGCGCGGGGGTTGTCTTTCTCGTAGGCGGACTCGCGGTGCAGCAGGATGACCATGTCGGCGTCCTGCTCGATCGATCCCGACTCGCGCAGGTCGCTCAGGGCGGGGAGCTTGTCGGCGCGCTGCTCGGGGCCACGGTTCAGCTGCGATAGCGCGATCACCGGAACCTGCAGCTCTTTGGCGAGCAGCTTCAGGGCACGCGAGAACTCGCTGACCTCCTGCTGGCGGCTTTCGACGCGCTTGCCGCTCGTCATCAGCTGGAGGTAGTCGATGACGACCATCTTCAGCCCCACGCGCTGCTTGAGACGGCGACATTTTGCGCGGATCTCGACGAGCGTCATGTTGGGGCTGTCGTCGATGTAGAGGGGAGCATCGTTGATGCGGCCGCGGGTGGAGGCGATCGTCGTCCAGTCGCGGCTGTCCACCTTTCCTTTGCGCATGCTCTGCAGCGGCACGGAGGCCTCGGCCGAGAGCAGACGCATCGCGATTTCGCTGCGCCCCATTTCGAGGGAGAAGAAGATCGTGGGCATGTCGTGGTGGATCGATGCGGCCCGGGCGAAGTCGAGCGCGAGCGTCGACTTTCCGAGGGCGGGTCGAGCGGCCACGATGATCATCTGGCCGGGGTGCAGGCCGTTGGTGAGCTCGTCCAGCTCGGCGAAGCCGGTGGGCACACCGGTCATGGAGCCGTCTTTGTGGCTCGCCGCCTCGATCTCGTCGATCGCCACCGTGACCGCGTCGGTCAGGGGCACATAGTCTTCGGTCTCCTGGGAGCCGGTGACAGAGTAGATCTCGGCTTGGGCGTTGTTGACGAGGTCGAGCACCTCGCCTTCGGCTTTGTAGCCCATCTGCGTGATTCGTGTGCCCGCTTCGACGAGGCGGCGCAGGAGCGCCTTCTCGGCGACGATGTTCGCGTAGTAGCCGGCGTTGGCTGCCGTGGGAACGAGGCTCGTGAGGGTGTGGAGATATTCGGCACCGCCGGCGCGCGACAGCTCTCCGACCTTGGTGAGTTCGTCGGTGACGGTGATGACGTCGGTCGGCTCGCCGTGGGAGTAGAGCGAGAGGATCGAGTCGTAGATGATCTCGTGCTTGGGGATGTAGAAGTCGCCGCCTCGCACCACTTCGACGACGTCGGCCACGGCGTCTTTGCTCAGCAGCATTCCGCCGAGCGCGCTCTGTTCGGCCAGGAGGTCGTGTGGGGGTGTGCGTTCGTGCCCTCTGCTCTCGCCCGGTTCGCGTTGGTCTGCGAGACCAAGGTGGGCGATCGACACGGTTTCTCCTTGTTGTTTTCGGGCGTGCTGGTGGTGCTCTCAGTTCAGTGAACCGCGCTTTCGCCACGTTGCGCGCAGCGGCTCGCTGTCGAGACCGATACTCACTCCGACCACTGACACGGGATGCCCGTCACCGGGCTTGCGCCCCGCTTCGGTCGGCGTCGCTCCACCCTAGGGACGCTCGCGCTCCAGCCACAACTCGGCCTGTGGATAACGCTGGGGACAAACTGCGCGAAACGCCGGTGCGCATGTGCACAACCTGTGGAGAGGATTGTGGAAAGTCAAACAATTTCGCAAGTTATACATGACTTGACCAGGGATTTTTCTTTCCCCACCCTGTGTGTAGAAACTTGTCTCAAGGTTGTGTCGAACCTTGTGTGCGGGGAACACCCGCCTGTGCACAAAGCTGGGGGAAATCGGCGACTTATCCCCTTAAAGGGTGTAGCGGTGGGCCGAAGCCCACCGCTACACTGACTGCTTTTGTTCGCGCCTACTTGGCGGCGACCACCTGGAGGGTGATCGTTGCCGAGAGGTCGTCGCGAAGGCGAACGGTCGCCTCGTGGTCGCCCACGACCTTGATCGGGTTCGGCAGTTCGATCTTGCGCTTGTCGAGCTCGCCGATGCCGGCGGTCTTGACGGCCGCAGCGACATCCGAGGTCTTCACGGAACCGAACAGGCGTCCCTCTTTGCCGGCCTTGACGGTCAGCTTGACCTTGGTCGCTTCGAGCTTGGCCTTGAGGTCCTGCGCCTCTTCGATGGTGGCGAGCTCACGGGCGACACGGGCCGCCTTGATCTGCTCGACCTGCTTCTCGCCACCGCGGGACCACGCCACAGCGAAGCCCTGGGGGATGAGGTAGTTGCGCGCGTAGCCGTTCTTGACGTCGACGACGTCACCGGCCGAGCCGAGGCCGGAGACCTCGTGCGTCAGAATCAGTTTCGACATGTCCGTATCTCCTAACGGCCGGAGCCGGCGTAGGGGAGGAGAGCCATCTCGCGTGCGTTCTTGACGGCACGGGCGATGAGGCGCTGCTCCTGAACGGAGACACCGGTGATCCGGCGAGCGCGGATCTTTCCACGCTCCGAGATGAACTTCCGCAGGGTTGCGACGTCTTTGTAGTCGATCACGCCAACGCGGATCGACTTCGCCGGGGCGGCGTTCTTGCCGTCCTTGCCCTTGCGGATCGGCTTGCGGCGGTCGCCGCTCGACTTTCCAGCCATGATTTCCTTTGCTTTCGTTTAAGTTTGCTCTGCCTTCGGGAGCGGGCTCCGGAAGGGCTGCCCTTTAGAAGGGAGTCTCGTCGTTGAAGCTGCCCGGCGTGTTCCAGACGTCCGCCCCCGAGGAGGAGGAGGAGTCGGCGGGTGCCGATGCTGCCCACGGCTCTTCGACGGCGCCGCCGGGTGCTCCACCCGGGCCACGCGACGATTGTGCGCGAGTGATGGAGGCGGTGGCGTAGCGCAGCGACGGACCGATCTCATCGATCTCGAGTTCGATGCTCGTGCGCTTCTCGCCTTCCTTCGTCTCGTAGGAGCGCTGCTTGAGGCGACCCTGGGCGATGACCCGGGATCCCTTGGTCAGCGAACCGGCGACGTGCTCGGCGAATTCACGCCACACGCTCGCACGCAGGAAGAGAGCCTCACCGTCCTTCCACTCGTTCGCCTGACGGTCGAACGTGCGGGGGGTGGATGCGATGGTGAAGTTGGCAACCGCGAGCCCGTTCTGCGTGTAACGCAGCTCGGGGTCACTGGTGAGGTTGCCCACCACGGTGATGACGGTCTCGCCGGCCATGGGACTAGGCGCCTGCCTTGTCGGCGGCGGCTGCCTTGGCGGGAGCGGCTGCCTTGCGGGCTGCCTTCTCGTCGGCGAGCTTGGCGGCGGCGGCGACCTGAGCGATCGCTTCCTCGGCGCGCAGCACCTTGGTGCGCATGACGGCCTCGCTGAGCTTCAGCTGGCGGTCGAGCTCTTTGGTGGTGTCACCGTCAGAGGTCAACTGCACGACGGCGTAGATGCCTTCGGCCTTCTTGTTGATCTCGTAGGCGAGACGGCGGCGACCCCAGATGTCGACGTTGTCGACGGTTCCACCCGCGTCGCGAACGACGTTGAGGAACTTGTCAAGACTGGGAGCAACGGTGCGCTCGTCGATCTCTGGATCGAGGATGACCATCAACTCGTACTGATGCATGACTAACCCACCTCCTTTGGACTTAGCGGCTACAGACGGTCTGTAGCAGGAGGGTTGTACATCGGCTGTGTGGACAGAGTTCTGCCCAGACAACCTACCTAGAGTAGCGGACGCCCCCTCGAAGCGCCAACCGACCGTGGCTTCCCTGTCGAGCACGGTGCTCATGCGTTCACCACCCACTCGCCGAACGCGTCGGGCGAGAACGCCGCGCGCCGCGTCTGCTCGACGCCGGCGGCGAGGAGGATCGACCGCAGCCGCGGTGGGTTCCACGCGTCTTCCCACGTCCAGCGCGCGACAGCCTTGCCGTGCTTGCGCAGCCTGTCTTCGCGACGCTTCTCGTTCCAGACGATCTCGGCCGCCGGCCGGCCCTGGGTGTATTCGGGGCGAGCGTACTTGGCGAAGCCGTCGAACTCGCCGTAAGCGCGCTCCCACTCGAAGTCCGGATGGTCGGAGCCGCCGTCCCCCCGTTCCACTCGCGACTGGAGCAGCGGAGGGGCGAATCCCAGTCGATGGATCTGCACCCGGCTGAGGGACTCACCCGGAGACTCCGCCAGAGGATCGGCGAAACTGATCGCCGCCAATGCCCGAGCCCGGCCACGGGCGTTCTCGTCGGCGCGGAGCCCGTCGAGCAGCTCCTCTTTCTCTGCACCCTGGTGCACGGAGCCGTCGGATGCCGTCACCGTCGCCTTGAGCCCGTGGTCGAGGGCTGCCACCGCAGAAACGAAAGGCGAATGCCGGGCGATGTCGGACAGGGTTCGGGCGACGCTGGTGACCAGCCACGGCCCGACGGCCTCGATCTCGTCGTCGGGAACCGACCAGTGGTGCCAGTCGACGCCGTTCTTCGACCGCACACCGGAGCGCGGGCCGGCCAAAGCCTCGACAGCCTGAGGCCACGCGCCGATGACGGGAAGGCCCCACACCGCAGCGGCGGAGATCCCGACGAACACGACGTCGTCGCGTCGCGTTCCCGCCACAGCCACCATGCGCGTGAGGTGGCGCGTGCGATCGTCGGCGGAGGCCCACTCGTGAGCGCGGGTGTAGACGCCGCGGCGCAGCCGGTGCACGCTCTGCGGCCCGGAGACTCTGGGCGGTCTTCTCAGCGCACGGGCGTCATCGCCGACGAGCCGCCGGTCGCTGGTGAAGGTCACGGCCAAGGGTTCGATCGAGGTGTTCGTCATGACTCGATGGTCGCGTTCCGACGCGTTCCGCGGGCCCGGGGGCGGAAAGGTGTGGAGAACTACGCAACCCAACCTCTCTGGGGAGGAAGGCGCCACGCCGGCGAGTGTGGCCACTGCGGTCGAGTGTGGCCGGCGCAGCGGTCACACT